>JBBRIO010000385.1:0-5574 GCA_038220855.1 Bryobacterales bacterium
TTACTCCGTTAATCTGCAGCTTTACCGCTTGGCCGAGAGCGTCGACGGCCCCGACCCGGTCCGCAGTGAGTTCGTCGCTAAATGCCATCCGAATCAAAGCGGCTTGGGCGGCGGCGCTGCGCCAGTTGGCATTGGTGGCGAGCGTCCGCACGACGTCAGGACTCGGATTTAACTTGCCGATGGCTTCGATGGCGGCTTCGCCGCAATTGGTCTTCGCACAAACGCGGACGTTGGCGGGGGTGAGATTCTTTCGCACCGCCTCGCCGGCCGCCGCGCCGCCAACCACCTCCAGACCTTGCCCTTTCGCGAGCAAGGCCTTTTCGCCGGACGACAACGGCAACCGCTTATTCCGCTGCGCGACGGCCCAGGCTACCGCGTCGTCGTTGGTAACCGGGTGATAGGTCCGCGCGCCGAGGTCATCGACTTCGCGGTAGATTACGTGGGCACCCTTGGCCTGGACCCGGCTGTAGCCATCGCGGACGTTCGTCAGGTGGTGGGAAAGATCGCGCATACCGAGCACCATGTAGATTTCGGCGCCTTCCTTCACGGCGTCAAAGGGCTTGTCGACATGGGAGGGCATGAGCCACCAGCTCCAACTGTAGGAGATGGAGGCGGTATACAGATCAGGGAACAGCATGGCCATTTGGCCGGAGATTTTGCCGCCCTCCCCTTTGCCGTAAAGATAGACGCGTCGGGGATTGATGGGGTAGGTTTTCTTGGCCCATGCCAAGAGCTTCTGGATCGGCTCATGGTCGATGACGTTGAATTTCTGCCCTTGGGGATGGGCTCCGATGACGATGAACTGATCGGCTAGGCCGAGGCGCTGTAACGCCGCGCGGACGGGTAGCATTTCATCCCCGGTTGGACGGTCGTGTTCCGGGAAACAGAGGAAGACCCCGACCTGCTTGGCCGGATCAGTGGTGCCCGCCGGGGCGAGGCCCGCGGGAGCCGCTACGGCGTAACGAATGATCGTTTTCCCCGCTTCGTCTTTCAACTCCATTTCGCCTGGGGTGGCGCTCCAGGCAGCCATGGCCACTGTCCAAACCAGCATCGCTTTTTTCATCGTTTTCCTTCGGTTCAGCCTATACTTTACATCCAAATCGAGGGTGTGTTCGGGCCCGGCGTTCGCCACCGCTCCTACCCTGCGCTAAACTCAACTAGATTCAACCTTTAGGAGTCCAGCTTGTCGGAATGGCAATTCGCTCACGCAGATAAAGCGGAGAAGTTCGCGCTCGTTCATCAGTTCTCCCTGACAAAGGCTCAGGGCGACCGGGAGATCGAGTTTCGGATCTCCGTCAAAGAGTTCGTCACACCGCCCGATCCGGCGATGAAGTTCTACGCCGAGGCGGACAAGCAGACCAATCAGAAGACCATGCCGTACACCCCGGCCGGGTGGGGCAGTACCTTGCTCAAGGCGCTGTCGGAATGCATGGGCGCCATTCGGCGATTCCCGTACGAAGGCGAGTGAGCCGCTATGACGCTCCGGATTCTTTGGCTCGCCTGCGTGTGCTTGCCGGCCATCGCCCAGCCGCTGCTGACGCACGTTGATGTCTTCCGCGCGGGGGCCGGCGGCTACCACTCTTATCGCATTCCAGCACTGCTGACGGCAGCCAACGGCTCGCTTCTGGCGTTCGCGGAGGCTCGTCGCGATAACCGTGGCGATCCCGGCAATGGCGACATTGACCTTGTGCTGTCGCGGTCGTCGGACCAGGGCCGTACGTGGTCTCCGCTGCAACTGGTCGACGACCCGGGCGAGAAGTGGTCAGCCTCGAACCCGACGCCCTTGCTTGACCGTTCGAGTGGCCGCATCTGGATTTTCTATAACCGCTGGCAACCGGGCTTCGGCACCGATAAATCGCAGCCGGGCACGGCGAATAATCAGATGTGGGCGCGGACGAGCGACGACCACGGAGTGACTTGGTCAGCGCCTCGCGACCTGACGGGAGACAGCCGTGAGTACGACCATTGGGGCGCTATGTTTCTGGGCCCGGGTGGTGCGATTCAGTCCAAATCCGGTCGTCTGCTTTTGCCGGCGTCGATGAAGACCGATCTGTTTTCCGTGCAGGGTACGGTCGGGAGTTTCACGGGGACGATCGGCTTGATGCGGGCTTACGTGATCTACAGTGACGATCACGGCCGAAGTTGGAAGCGTGGCGCGCTTGCCCCGGCGCTGACGAATGAGAATCAATTGGTGGAACTCGCCGACGGCAACATCCTGATGGATGCCCGGCAGAATAACGGCGATCACCGCTGGTTCCTAACGAGCGCCGACGGCGGACAGACTTGGATGCGTCCTCGCGTCGGACTGGCCGTTTCCGCCGTTGCTACAGCCATTGAACGCTTCGACAAGCTGCTGCTTTGGACCGGCCCGACGCTGCCCAATCGGCAAAATCTGGTGATCCGTGCGAGCTATGACGAAGGTCAGACTTGGGCCCACGAACGCGTCTTATATGGAGGGTTCGCGGCCTACTCGGATCTCGCGATGCTGGCCGATTCCACGATCGGCGTTCTGTGGGAGCGCGGCACGACGGAGCCGTACCAAACGATTACGTTCACCCGCTGCAATCGCGCCTTTCTTGACGCCCGTTAGCCATGCCGCCCGAAGACATGATCTGGATCCCGGAGGGCAGCTTTTGGATCGATCGTTACCCGGTGACCAACGCCGAGTATCGACAATTCGTTGACACCGGTCCGGGGGGCGACAAGAAGCTCTACGAGGCCGATCACCGGTTCGCCGACCCGGCATTTGCCCGCCATCCGGCCACACAGGTTACCTGGTATGGCGCGGTGGCCTATGCCGCGTGGCGCAACGCGCGTCTGCCTACGGCGGTGGAATGGCAGACCGCCGCTCGCTTGGCTGGCCCCGGCAATGTCGATACGGAAGGCACTACCCCGGTCGATCATTTTGGGGAGGCCGGCGCGTCCCGGTACGGTTGCCGCGACATGGTCGGGAATGTTTGGGAGTGGACTTCGACCGACTGGGATACTGACTCTGACCAAGGGTGGGTCTTCCGGTGGATTGACGACCAAAAGATTTTCGAAATCCCCATCAAGGTGCTCTGCGGCGGTAGTTGGTTTGAGACCGCGGATTCCGTGCACCCCGGCGTAACGAGCCGCCATTTCACCCCGATTCGAGGTAGCAGTGGAGTGGGGTTCCGGTGTGTCCGCTAGCCCCGCTTCCAGGCGATCAGAAAGAGCACCGTCGCCACCGTTGCCAGGATAAACGCCAATAGCCCAGCCGCATATGGGATGATCCCAGCCATCTCGTCAAATTGGTGGCGCCCCGCCGCGGTATACACTCCCCAGTAGAAGAATGTGCCCAGGGCGGCCGCTCCGAGTATCAAGACCAATGCCCACTGGCGCATCACGAACTCCTTCCCCTTGAACACTTCCGGATAAACTAAGACTGAACTTGGCTCCGTCCCGACCAAAAGCGAGCGTAGGGCGGAGCTCCGGGTTGGGCGGCGGCAATTCGATCGGCCTCTTCCGAGTTTGCGCAATCCGGCCCATCCGGATAGGAGTATCGCGCTACAAACTCGTCCTCCATCTCTAACCCCCAACCGGGCGCCGAGGGCAGGACGTAGTGCCCATCCCGGACCACCAAGGGATTTTTAAACACGCCAAGCTGGAGGAACTCCAGATACTCCAGCCACCGCCCGTCGCTGCCGAACCAGGCCTGATCGAAGATCGACATCGCCCCCACCAACTGCCCCAATCCGATGCCCCCGCTGTGGGGACAGACGGGTACGCCAAACTTACCGGCCATCGCCACAATCGCGAATAGTTCATTCACCCCGCCCACCCGGGCGCCGTCGATTTGGCAATGCGTAAGGCCGCCGCCGGCTAACATCTGCTTGAAGGTGATCGCGTCCGGGGCCTGCTCCCCGCCCGCCACGCCGATGCCCACCGGGGCCAGCGCCTCCCGCAACTTGATATAGCCGACTACGTCGTTGTAGCCGATCGCCTCTTCAATAAACAGCAGCTTATACTCGGCCAACTCGGTCATGTAGCTCGCCGCGTTTCTCCAATCGCCGAGGTTCTGATTGGCGTCGGTCAGCAGTAGCGCGTCGGGCCCGGTCGACTCCCGAATAGCGTCCAGCATGCGGCGGTCTTCGTCGAGGGCCCGAGCGCGGTCATACTGCTGGCCTCGTCCCACCTTCGCTTTGAACGCTCGCGTGCCCTGCGCGTACAGCCCCCCGCACAACTGCCGGACCTCGTCGAGCGGCCGTCCGGACCAACCGGCCGTACTGTAGACGCGCACGCCGTCTCGCTCCAGCCGAGCGAGGTTCGCATCCCGATCGCCTACCCGCGCCCGCAGCATTTCGAGCAACTCTTCTTCGGTCAAAACATCGCGCAGATGGTGGAAGTCGACGCACTGGACGATCCGTTCCGGCGACAGGCCCGTCAGGAGGCGCCACATGGGCACGCCCTCGCTTTTCGCCCACAAATCCCAGAGTGCGTTCACTACTCCGCCCACGGCCATCCGGTAGGTCCCCAGGGCCAGCCAGCGTAACTGATGATGCTCCGAGAGGGCTTGGGCATACAGCCCTGGCTCGGCGATAAACTCTTCGAGCGTACGGCCGACGACGAACCGCCGCAGCGCCTCGATCGCCGTTTTTTGAATCTGCGTCCCGTCGCCGATTGTGAAGACCAGCGACCGACCCTCCAGCCCGCTATCGGTTCGGAGTATCGTGATCGCGCACGAGTAATTGGGGGCTAGGTGGCGCGGGTCAGAACCGGCCATGCCAAGCCGCACCGTGGGATACCGAATGTCGAGAACTTCGAAGGCCGTGATTGTTTGCTGTTTACTCAAGAGTTTTTCTGCCGACGACTCTCATGATATCGCTTGTCTGTTTGTCAGCAACGCTTCGATGCGGGCCAGCGCCGCGAGCACCGCCTCATTCCCGTCGGCGCGCTTCTTCTGAAACGTAAACAGCCCGCTCGTCTCGATGGTGCACTCCGCTATCTCATGCAGATCACGGAACCCCTGCCGATGGGCCGCCGCCGTCAAATCGTCGCGCGAAAGCAGCTCCGCCGCCATCGCCATTTCGTCGACTTGGCCCCCCCGCATCAGTTCCACCGGCTTGCCCGCCAACCATCGAGCCGCCTTCCGGTGCCGATACAAAACTCGAACCATCACGTAGTTCGCCCCCAGCAAGGCGGTCGCCCCCAGCACACCGCCCATTAGCGAGGTTTCGTTGCCAATCAGCGCGTTTTGCACCGTATTCGAAAGGGTCAAGAGCACGACGAGATCGAACGGATTTAACTGCGCCAACTCCCGTTTCCCAAACACCCGCAGCGCGACGACCAGGAAGACATAAATGGCCACGGACCGGATCAATTTTTCCCCCACCGCCATATTCAAGTTCCAAAAATCCGCAGTAAACGCAGGCAGCCACGAATCAAGAATTGTCATCGTAAAAACTCCTCCACCAACGCTCCATCGCCCTCTCCGACCACCCGATAGCGAAACCAAGGTCCCGCCTCCACCACCCGCCACATCCAATCCGTGGGGTCCGTCCGCATCACCCGGCGAGGGCCCATCGCCCGCCACAAATCGCCGAAATCCCAATG
>JBBRIO010000386.1:0-5552 GCA_038220855.1 Bryobacterales bacterium
CCGTTACGTCGATTGGCTTCTCACCGTACCTCTGCTTTTGATCGAGCTGATTCTTGTTATGCGACTCTCGCCGTCTGAAACGATGTCTAAAGCCACCAAGCTGGGATCGTTGGCCGCACTCATGGTGCTGCTCGGTTACCCCGGCGAAATCTCAAGTGACAGCGGAACCCGTTGGCTCTGGTGGTCGCTCTCAATGATCCCCTTTCTGATCATCGTGTCCGACCTGTTTGTCGGCCTGAAGGCGTCCATTGAGGCACAGCCGGCATCGGCTCGCGGCCTCGTGAATGTCGCTCGGTGGGTCACCATCCTCTCTTGGTGCTTCTATCCGGCTGTCTTCGTGTTGCCCATGCTCGGTATCACGGGCGGCAACGCAACTACCGCCGTTCAAGTCGGCTACACGATTTCCGACATCGTGGCCAAGGCCATGTTCGGCATTCTGATCTATATGATCGCTGCGCGAAAATCGGAGTCCGAACCTCAGCGTTAAGACCCGTGTAACGCGGGCTTCCCCAAGGAAGCCCGCAAAGGTAAAAACGTGCAGTCCCAATATGATGTTGTCGTTCTCGGCGGTGGCTGCGCGGGCTTGAGCTTAGCCGTTCGCTTGGCTGACCTCGGCCCGCGCTGCCCGCGGACCCTGATCGTAGAGCAGCGAACGGCCTACACCAACGATCGAACTTGGTGCTTCTGGGACGACGGCGCGGTCCGCCATCGACCCTTGGTCCAACATCAATGGTCGCAGATGACCGTCCGCAGCGACGATGGACAGGCCATCATCGATTGCGGCGACACCCCGTATCAAATGATCCCCGCCGAGGCCTTTTACCACGACGCCGTCAGCCACCTAGCCCTCTGCCCAGCCACCGATCTTCAACTCGGCCTTCGGTTGACCCGCGAGCCAACAAAAGCTGGAAGCCATTGGCAAGTCGAGACCAACGCCGGAACCTGTTTGGCCAAGACCGTCATCGACACCCGCCCCAGCGGCCGGCCCACCCAGGGAGGAGCCACCCTCTGGCAATCGTTTTCCGGTCAGGAGATCGAGTGCGAAGCGGCCATCTTTGACTCCGGCACCATCAACCTGATGGACTTCTCCACGGCGGACCCCACCCGCATCTTATTCACTTACGTCCTCCCCGTCTCCGCCCATCGAGCCCTGATCGAAGTGACCCAGTTCGGACAAGAGCCGCTCACCGGCGACGCCTTAGCGAACGACCTGGCCCTCGCCATCTCCCGCCGACTGCAAGGCTCCCCATACAAAACACTCCGCGCCGAAGAAGGCATCCTTCCCATGGGTCTGCAAACTACCCCGCAGCCCGCCGAGCGAAACTACGTCAAGGTCGGCCTCACCGCCGGAGCTGCCCGGCCCTGCACCGGCTACGCCTTTCAACGGATTCAACGCTGGGCCGACACTTGTGCGAACAGGTTAGGCGAAGGGCGCGCGCCAGTAGGCCACGCAGCAGACCCGCCCCTCCTCCGAGCCATGGACCACCTCTTCCTCTCCGTCTTACGAGCTCATCCGGAGAAGGCGCCCGGCATCTTCCTCTCGCTCTTCGCCAACACCCAGAGCGACCGCATGATCCGCTTCCTCAGCGGCCGTGGTCGCTTATCCGACTACGCCAACGTCATCGCCGCCTTACCCATCCTCCCGTTCCTGCAGCAAGTCCCCAAGGCCCTCTTGTGGCAGGAGTCATGGCGTTGACGCGAGCTTTCCAACTGCAGGGCTATGCTTTCGTTGGCTTGGCCTTCCTCGTCAGCCTTTTAAGTTTCGCCGCCACCCGGCAGAACCCGCAAAGCGAACTGCCCCTCCTCGGCGCCCTCATCGTTCTCTTGGGAGTGCCCCACGGAGCGGTCGACGGCGTCTACGCCCAAAGACTCTATGGCGTGAAAGGCCCCAAACAATGGCTGGCCTTCGTGGCGCTCTACCTTCTCCCCGTCGGCCTGGTCATTGCTCTGTGGCAGGCCGCACCGCTAATCTTCCTGGCCTCCTTCCTGGTCATCTCGGCCCTTCACTTTTCGGGCGATCCCCAACCCGGAACCCCCCTCGCGGCGCGTATTCTGTACGGAGGGGCCATCGTAGTGCTCCCCGTGTTACTTCATCCCGCCGAGGTGCGGCGCCTGTTTCAATTCCTCGTCGGGAGCGACCAAGCTACGCCCCTTGTTGCTGGTCTGCAAATGATCTCCGGGCCATGGCTCATCGCCCTCCTCATAACCGCTCTCGTGGTCTGGCGCTCCAGCCGATTGACCTCTCTCGAACTTCTGGCTGTCGGCCTACTCGCCGTCGCCGCCCCACCTCTATGGGCGTTCACCATCTTCTTCTGCGCCATGCACAGCGCCCGGCATCTCCTACGAACCTTTGATTTCGCCGGACGTCCCCCCGCCAGGTCCTTCCTCCTGGCGGCCGCTCTGCCCATGTTCACCGTGGCCCTCATCGCCTGTCTCGGTTTGGCCTGGCCTGCCGGACTCTCCCTCGAGGCGAGATTGAGTCAGCTCATCTTTGTCGGTCTCGCCGCGCTCACCGTTCCCCACATGGCCCTCGTCGAACGCGTCCGTTTCGCCGACTGGAAGCGGTAACCTAGAACCGCTTCTGCAAGCCCTGGTTCATCCCCGGAATCAACCCCGGCATCTGAATCGGCGATTGCCCCGGCTGCAACCCCGGAATCTGCGGCCGCCCGCCCATCTGCCCCGCCCCCCCCACGCCCGCTTCCTTCGCCGGATCATACACGAACTCCCACTCTTTATAGTTCGTCTTCTCGTTGTAGATCTTGATCCCTTCCCTGTCCACCTTGCTCGCAAATCCAATGATCCCCGCTCCCAACCCCTGCGTCTGCTGCGATCCCATCGCCGCCGCCAACCCCTGTGGATTCGGCGTCGTCAATAGCCGCTGGATCATGTTCATAGCCGGATTCGCGTTGATCCCCGGCGGCGATTGCCCCGTCATCGGACCCGTCAACGGCGGCCCAAAACTCGTCGAGCCACTCCCCGGCAGTCGTAGCGACCCATTGTTCGCCGGTGTCGCCGTGAAGCTTCCCCCCACGCTATAGCCGCCCCCGCCCACCGAATAGACACCACTGTTCTGCTGCTGCTGCGCCACCTGTCCCCCGGTCTGCGAATTCGCTGCCCCGTTCGGATACCCGCCCTGCTGCGCAAACGGGCCCGGCAGTCCCGGCCCCGTCGGTACATTTGGATTCGACCCCAGCCCCGGAAACATCCCCTGCGAAAAGCCCTGCGGCGGCGGCGGTGGCCCCGCTCCGCCGGCCTGTCCGTTCGCCGACACCGCCCCCGGAGCCCCCGGCATCTCCGACGCCCGTCGCGCTCCCCCCGCCATCTGCGCATTCGGGTCCGTGCTAATCGTCGCCGTCGACCCCACCGCATACGGATTCGGAGCCTCCGTCACCCCCGTCCCCGTCTCCCCCGGCTTAGCCTGCTTCTTCACGAGCGAGTCCGTCAACTTGCCCGCCGCGTCCGCATGGATCACCCGCCAATCGTCCTTCCCCGTCAACGGATCCACATACCGCCGCCGAATGAACCGGATCCCATTCGTCTGCTCCAGCTCTTCAATCGTCTGGGGCAGCTTCTTGTTCTTCCGCTGAAACAGTTGCACCCCCCGGATGTACTGCTCCCCCCGCTCCACCAGCATCTCTTCCTTATTCCGCTGCGCCTCAAACGCCAGCCGAGGCAACTCCATGTAGAGCACCCAAGCCATCGCCGCTGCCATCGCAAACACGAATAGCATCGCAAAGCCGGAATCAGGTCGCCGCCGTTTCATCTACCCCTGTTGCTCCTCTAAATTCAACGTCTGCTCGCTCTTGAACTCCAGGTCTTCCATCACCACCGAGTTCAACCCGATCCGGATCACCTTGTACCGCTTCTGGATCACGTCCCCCTCGCCAGCCACGAAAATGTCCTCGCCGTCCAGGAAGAAGGCCCGCTTCGTCTTCGTCCGAGCGCCGCCCACGAACCCATAAAACTTCAGACGCATCGGCGGAGCCTGCGGTTTCTGCGGCTGCGCCCCCGGCACCATCAAGTTGATCGGCGGCCCCGTCGACGGCGTCAGCTTCGCCCGATCCACCGGCGGCTTCGGGAAGATCTTCGGCGGATCCGGCTGTTTCGGTGCCGGAGCGGCCCCAAAGTCGAAAATCGTCCGCGTCCCCCCTTCGATCTTCACCCCTGCTAACCGCTTAACTAACTCCAGCCGCAACGTCGGGTCAATCGTCGTCGGGTCCAGCCGATCCTCCACCCGCCGCGACTTCAGCACCGGCTTAAACTCCTGCACCGCCGCCCGCAAAGCCGGCCGCGGCTTCGTCTGGCTCGCCGCCACCACCGGCAGCGTCCGCGGACCGCCCACCATCGGCACCGCCGGCCGCGCCGCTGTCTTCGGACTCTGCTCCGACCGAGGCGAATCCCCCCCGATGAACATGGAAACCGCCCCGACGGCCAGCACCCCCACCAGGATCGCTACCTGCTTCGGCTCTGCGCCCAACTTCATCGCGTCCCCTCAGCGTTTTGGACCACCACCGCCAGCGGAGCCTCGCGGATAAACGTATTCGCCCGCATATTGATATTCAGCACCCCGGTCCCCTGCTGCGGCGACGCCGATAGTGCCTCGATAATCACGAGCCGCGGAGCCATGTCCACTTCGCGCAGGAAGTGAAGCAAGTCCGCGTAGGTCCCTTCGTAGTTGCCATTGATGGACAGCATGGAGAGCTCATCGGAGCCTTCCACGGGGTCTTCGACGAACCCATGCTCTTTCACCCGGACCCCGGCTCGCTTCGCCATGCTTGATACTTCGTCGACGACGGTGGAATAGGTGGTTGGCCTGCTCAGGAAGTAGGTGGCGACAAAGTCATCGCCTTCTTTCCGGCCCCGGTCCATATTTGTGGTGAGCTTCTTAGTCCGGTCGAGCGACATTCTCCGCTCTTTAGCTTGTCCGCGCAGCGCGCTGAGTTGCGCTTCCATGTCTTGTGCCGAACCGCCAAAAGGGGCAAACACAAACCACCCGGCGACCAGATTCAGCCCCAGCAAAACAAGGACAATCACCCGCGGCAAGTCCAGTTTAATGTTCCCTAGGTTAAAGTTTTTGGGCATAGTTCACGCTCACTCCCAACCGGGTTTCACTCCCCCAAACACTCCCGCAAGATGGCCGCTCCAAAGACCAACGCAACCCCGCGACCCCATTAGAAACTTCCCGACCCGCCGACCCGAATCCCCGCGATGCTCCGCGAAACTCTCCCCGATCTCGACTCGACTGACCTGAGTCCAATCCCTCCATCCTTCGCCCCGTCGACGCAGACCCACCGCGAGTCCTTGTACCCCTCGGCTCCAAACCACGACCAGCGGGTGAAACTCTCCCCGATCTCAGCTCGACCGCCTCAAGTCCAATCCCGCCATCCATCGCCCCGTCAGCGCAGGCGCTCGACCAATCCCCGGACCGCGTCGGCTCCAAGCCACGACCAACCTGTGAAACTCTACCCGATATCAGCTCTAAGTCCTCTAGTCCTATCACGCCATCCATCGCCCCGTCAGCGCAGGCGCTCGACCAACCCCCGGACCGCGTC
>JBBRIO010000387.1:0-5514 GCA_038220855.1 Bryobacterales bacterium
ATGGCTTCATTATTCCGCCGATCCAGCTCTTCCACCGAACGTGGCAATGCCAGTGCCGGCAGGTTGCGATTGCGCTGCTCCTCCAGCCGCATCGACGCCAAGGTGCGTGCGAGTTCGCGCTCCATCAACGTCACTAACTCGGCCCAGGTATAAGGCACTAAGTGGACGTTCTTGAGATACCAGTTATAGTTCTCGACGCCAATGCCCGCGGACTTGGTCATCGTCTTCGCCCGGCGCTCGAGCCAACCCGCAAACTCGTCGACTGCTGCCTGCGCCGCTCGGGCCGCGGGGGCTAACTTGGGGTCGCGCGCAGCGAGTTCGGCCAAGGCTTGGCTCTCGCGCCGCTTCTGCCACACGCCGATGGCGAAGAGGTCCTTATTGTCCTCGATTAAGTTCGCTTTCGCGGCGGTCAAGAGCCGGGGCACGGCGTTCAACTTAGTCAGAATTTCGTCAGTATCTTGCGGCGTCAGGGGAAAGCGATAATTCCATAACTCGAGCGCCCCATAAACGTGCGGACCTTCATGCAAAGGCGTATCGGACTCGTGCGCGAAGACCGTGGCATAGAAGAACGGATTGCGGGACCAGGGCCGTAGCACCCGTAAGTCAAAGTCGAGGCCATTCATCTCGGCGCGGACGAGGTTGTAATCCACCTTCTCGGCAATGCTCCAGCCCGTCATATCGAAGGCCGCAAGTTTCTGCTGCCAACCCTCCAACATCACTTGTTTCGCCCGCATCGCCGCCGGCGAATAGTCCGGGACGCCGTTCACCAGTCGCGGGCGCTGAAACTCGCGCCAATCCTCGAAGAAGCGGGTGAGGTCGGCGTGGGTGCTGGCGCGGGCGGACACCAGGACGGCAAGCAGAAGAATGAGACGCATAAACAGACTCCTTCCGAGGGGTTAAGGAATCGACAGAGAATCCAAGGCTTCATTGTGACAGGCGCCAGGGGATTTAGGGGCGCTTCAGTGTCACATGTCGGTAGTGTCCTGGTCGGCGGCTTTGCCGAAAAGGTATTGGTCGCCGATGTATTTGAGGATCACGCGGCCGATTTCGGGGTGGGTGCGCTCGTGGATCGGCTTGACGACCACGCCTTCGCGGCCGTGTTTGCCGCCGACTAAGGAATCTCCATCGGAAAGGCGCTTCACCTGGGCCAGGGAGAACGGACCCCGCTCCACAAGGGGCACGGTGGGGACGGCGTGGCGTTGGCAAAGTTCGAGGAACTCGTCGTAATCGGCAAAGCTCGACCCCCTCAGCAAATCGAACCCGCGGAAGGCA
The DNA here is from genome assembly GCA_038220855.1 of Bryobacterales bacterium. Classification (GTDB taxonomy): domain Bacteria; phylum Acidobacteriota; class Terriglobia; order Bryobacterales; family Bryobacteraceae. The sequence goes on from JBBRIO010000387.1 coordinate 1,273, forward strand.
ATCCCGGGTTGGCTGTAGGCGTAGGACTGAATGCCCTGGCCGAAGACCTCGCCATACAGCACAGCGCGGTTGTGGCCCTGCTCGAAAAGCTCGCGCAACAGCGTCTCGACGCCCGGCAACGTGAACGGGAACCAGTAGGTGTTCGTGGCGAGCAAGTCGGGCTCGGCGGGTTCCTTGCGGCGCAGCCCCTTCGAACCGGCCATCCGGACCAGGGTCCGCTGGCCATCGACAGACTCGGCCACAAAACCCACGCGGCAATTCGTACCGTGGATCTTCTCCGTGACGATGACTTCTTCGTCGTCAGCGAGAATGCCGGGATAGCTGCGCAAGTTCTCGATTTCGGTGTAGGACGGGAAGTGGGGATGACTACCCAGCGAGTCGCCGGCCGTGGTGCGGACGGGCGGGAAATACTTGCGGGCGCTGTAATGTTCCGCGACATCGTCACCTACATTCATGCCGGGTTCGGCGGCGATCACCAGGCCAAACGACGGCTCCCCACGCAGGCGAACGCGGTGAATGACGAGGACTTTCTCGCCATTCATGTCCGTGCGATTCGCCAGGTAATTGACGACCCCGAGGCTCTCGGCGATTTCGCGCGGCAAGATGACGCCTTGCTCGAAATAGACGATGGCGTCGCCGTCGCGGTAGGTGTCCTTCTTGATGATCACCTGCCAGCCGCCGACAGTGGCCAGTTCCAGGGCGTCCGCATTGGGATGCGGGCGGACGTCCTCAATGCGGGTGACGGTAACGCGGATAGTACTCACGGTTCTAGTTTAACGGGTACGGTTGAGCGCCTCGAGCAGTTACTCAAAGAAATGAGTTAGCCGGGGCAATTTGCCAGCATCGTGCAATCCTCGCCTTGCGGAATGCGATCTATCATTGGTCGCGCGTGAGCCACCCAATGTGATCCCCACAGTGCCGAACACCACGCCGGCCTCCGCGCCAAAGGCCACTCGCACGGCCGAGCCCAGCGCGGCGTCGGCGACCGCTGGTTGGCCGTCCTCAAGTTGGAACCGAATATGATCCGACGCGCCAGCAAAAGGCCGCCGTACCCGAAAGTTCGGTATGACTCTCTTGCTCACGCGGAGGATAGGGCAACGCAGCGCCGTCGTAAGTGCGGACTGCCCGGGGCGGCTCAAAGCCGCCCCGGCAGGACGAAGCCCAGCCAGTCTGCCAGAAAGCGTTAAATCCTAGGGGGTTTGGGGGAAGATCCCCCAACGCCAAGCCTCGCTACAACGACTAATTTTCGCCTGATAATTCGCTTGACGAAAGGCTAGGGAGTCCGATCTCTCTAGATGACAGGGAGTCCGATCCCTGCTAAATCTCAATCTGTGATGACGGCGGCAAGCAAAGGTATAACCGCGTGTCGAATGCCTGAGGATAATTCAGCGTCGGAGGGCTTCCAAAGGCGCTGGATCAGGACCTTTTCTGCATTTACGAGGGACGCGCCGATGGCGCTTTCACTATCAGCGCTCTTGCGGACGGTGGCGGCAAGTAGGCTGCGAACAATGTTTCCCTTTTCCTCGCCAACGAATTCCTTAAACTCTCCTTCCTTAACGGCATAGACGTGCAAAGACTGCCCAACCTCCGACCACTGCCCGTTCACGTCCCGCTTAAATGTGAGTCGAACAAGAGCCAATATAAGGGATGGGCCGGCAATGCTGGTCAAATTGCCGACTTCACGGCCTGGTATTCTCAGCCACGCTGCTCCAACAGCTTGCCCTGGAAATGCGATTCGACGCAACGCTTCACAAACCGGCGGGAGATTCAAGCCAAGTTTGGGTGTCAATCGACCGTCCGGATCGTATACAAGTGACTCCGCGTAATCGGCGCAAACGTAAGCCTTACCTGTCGAAAGTGCTAACACATCAGCTTCCTCTTCAACTCGCTTCACTGAGTCGCCATCGCTTCGAAAACGCGCGATCCGATATCCGTTACGAGGCAATGCGGCCGCATGCTCATTGAGAAACTTCTTGACGTCACTCCACGTCGCCTCGCCCGCGTCTTGACGTCCGATCAACTTCTGCTGCTCCCCATATTTTTCGTGGAACTTCTTCCAGCGCCAAAAGCCGTGTTGAACCATTTCTGCCAGCCGGTTCTGGTCACCTAAGCTGAACGGGGCTGTAGGATCGTTTAGTAGAACATCCTGCAGTTCATCCTGCCCTAGTAATCCCATGACTCTGCCAAAGACGTTTTCAAAGCGCTCCGGCTCAACCAGCGTCTTAGTAATCACCTTCAATTTCTCTCGGGCGATTGAGTAGGCGTCTGCTTCTCGACTGTCCTGAACCACAACGGTATCGACGACAATAGTCTCACGTGAGCCAAATCGGTGGACTCGTCCCACGCGTTGCTCCATATCCATGGGATTCCAAGGAACGTCGATATGTACTAACCGCCTGGCAATCTGGAGATTGATACCCTCACCTCCGGCGCGGGAAGAGACGAGGTATTGAGGGCCGTCAAGCCGTCTGAACGCGTCGACCTCTTGTCGTCGGCGCGCCTCATCTTGTCCTCCGATAATGATCGATGGTTTTCTTCCATTTTGGCGCTCAAGAAAGCGAGCGAGCGCAATAACTGTTTCGATGGGCTGGGCGAAAAGTACAACTTTCTCCTTTCCGGCCGGATCGAGCAATCTGGACTGGATAATCTGCCACTTTTCGTCTCCCGCGCTTGCGATGAGTTCGATGCCCTGTGCGATAAGTTGTTCCAGTCCCTGCTGCGATTCGGTGTCGCGCGGATCTCCGGGAATGTACTCTTCGATGTCGTCAATGTCATCATCGCGCTGCTGTTGGGCTACCTCTTGGCATATACGCCGGAATAAAGTGCTAATATCTTCGTTCTCCGGTCCAAGCCGGTAGGGCCGGAGACAGCTTAGTGCCTCTCGCAGGGTCGCGTTTTGCAGGTTCCAACCCGCTCGGATGGCTTGTCGCGTGAGATAACCCAGACCCGCATTTGGGCTCGAAGCCGCCCACTGCATAGCTTGCGCGCAACGCCAACCGGCGGCTCGCCTCCGAGCTTGGCCCGTACGCCAGTCTTGTGGAGGCTTATAGAAGTCGTGGATATTGGTCATCCACCTTCGATGTGCCGAGCCAAGATCAATTAGAAGGGGCTCATTGACAACTCGATTTGGGAATACTGGGTTCTCATCCCAGTCTCGGATGTCGTCCTTAGTCCGGTAAATCACTCGACCTGAGAGGTTCGCCTTCTGCTCGTTTGGTGTGCGTAGCAGATTGAGCAGGTTTTCAAATCGAGTCTCATGGCCCTGATGCGGAGTACCGCTCATCAAGATAACCCTTGCCTCTGGACCCTGCCGGTCGATCAGTTCCTTCACCAATCTATACGCCTCGCTGGGCTTGCCGCCATCCTGTTCCCAGGCGGAAAGGTGATGGCATTCGTCGACGATGATTACGTCCCAGGGCATCGTCGCTATCACGCGCTCAAAATTCTCGCCATGTACTGCCCGATGAATGCTCGCGATGATCTTCGGATCAGTGAGCCTGCCGTCTGCGTCCTGAGCGGACCACTGGCGGAATGGAAGCTTGAGGCGGTCCAATTCCGTTCGGACGTTGCTCACCAATCGCGCGGGCGCCAAGTAGAGAATCCGGGCTTCGGGCCTTTGCTGGAGGATCTCTCGCAGAATCAGCCCTGCTTCCACCGTCTTACCCAGACCAACTTCGTCCGCAATTAAGACACGCCTCAGATGTTCGTTCTGTAGAACATGCCGCACCAAACTTACCTGATGAGACAACGTATCAACTTCCCGTGCATCCATCCGGCGCTGTGGATCTTCGGTGAGAAGAAAGTAGGCATGGAGGCGGGCCAAGCTCCGTCGGCCTTGAGCCTGCCAGTTATCACCCGATGGCAAAAAGGTGAGCAGTTCCGCCGGAGTCGGGAGGGGCCTCACGCTGCCGATCTCGACCCCCACCTCGACTGGACTATCAGCAGTCTCCGAATCGCTCCAAAACCGGCGGGGGGGGAAAGCTAGGTCGAGAGCCTCCAGCCCCCAGTCTGAGTACTGCCGTAGTAACGCATAGGTGAACTTGGAATCACCCTTTTGAAGAACATGACCAATTGGCATCCACTAACCTCCCACTCTCAGTGCCCTCTCCACGGGCATGCTGGCAACAACGGCAGCGGCATCCTGCAGGATTCGTTTTCGTTTTTGGGCGTCGCTTCGCTCAAGGTATTTGTGCTGTGAAGTAACGATCGCCTCGGTGATCGACTGCAAGGGATCTCGATGAC
>JBBRIO010000388.1:0-5502 GCA_038220855.1 Bryobacterales bacterium
GGAGTTTGCGGTAGTCCTTATAGCGAGTTGGGGTCGCGCGGGATTTCTTCGCGGCGAGGTCGAGATAGCCGTCATTCAGGTCGCAGATGGCGACGGTTTGGGAGTCGCCGAATTCGAGGAAGCCGTCGTGGACTTGATCGCCCCGGTTACCGAGACCGATGAAGCCCATCCGGAGGCGATCGTTGGCTCCCAGGATCCGGGAGTAGCTGAAGGCGGTGAGAGCGAGGGCTTGGCGACGGTTCATGTTATCCAATTGCAATTTTAGCTTGGTAGATTAAAGCGTGCGACCCCTTATTCTACTCTTGGCAACTGCGGCGGTGATGATGGCGGAGATTCGAGTTCATGGACATCGAGGGGCACGGGCGATGCGTCCGGAGAACACGATTCCGGCGTTTGAGTATGCGCTGGCGCAGGGTGTGGATGTGTTGGAGTTGGACATGGCCGTGACGAAAGACAACGTCGTGGTGGTATCGCACGATGAGACGATGAATCCGGCTTATTGCGAGGGGCCGGAAGGGGCGACGCGAGTGATCCGGGAGATGACCTTCGCCGAATTGCAGCGTTGGGATTGTGGGAGGAAAGTAAATCCGCAGTTTCCGAAGCAGCTCACGATTCCGGGAACGCGGGTGCCGACGCTGGACGCGGTGTTCACGCTGGCGAAGGGTTCGAAGGTGGAGTTCAACATTGAAACCAAGATGTCGGGCGACCATCCCGAGTGGACCCCGGCACCGGAGGAGTTCGCCGCGTTGGTGCTGAGCGTCATCAAAAAGCATCGGCTGGAGAAGCGGGTGATCGTGCAGAGTTTTGACTATCGGACGCTGCTGGCGATGAAAAAGCTGGCGCCGGAGATTCGCCGGAGCGCGCTGTTTCCGACGAGCAAGGCGGAGTCGGGCCGTGATTTCGTGGAGGCGGCGCGGTCCGCCGAGGCATCGATTATCAGCCCGATTCACCAGACGGTGACGGGGGAGAAGGTAGCGGCGGCGCATGCGGCCGGTTTGCGGGTGGTGCCGTGGACGGCGAACACACCGGCCGATTGGGGGAGATTGGTGGCGGCGGGGGTGGACGCGATTATCACCGATGATCCGGCGGCGCTGATCGCGTTTTTGAAAACGAGGGGGAAGCGCTAAGCGCTACTTCTTTTTGCGGGTGAGTTCTTTGATGATCTCTTCGGTGAGGGGCTGGTGCTTGCCGGCGCTCCAGGCTTCCTGCAGGCGCTTTTCGTCGTAGCCGGCGATGCGGCCCAACAGGATGTAGCCGGGGAGGGCGTGGCTGAGGTGGCGCCAGCGGGCCATGTCGATGAGGGCGTCGAGAGAGCGCTCGCGAAGCATGGCGAGGATTTGGGCATCCCGTTTTTCGGTCAGGGTGAGCAGGGCGGTAGCGGCTTTGTTCCGATCGTTCCAGACGATGGAATTGAGCTGTTCGACGAACCAGGTGGGGCTGATTTTCAGTCCGAGTTTAGGTTCCTTTTCGCTGAGGATCGTTAGGCCGAGGAGAGAGCGCATGGCGTTGTTCCGGACGCCGTCGTCAGGATCCCGCATGGCGTATTGGAGGTCATCGGTGATGGTCGCTTTGTTGGGAACGTAGGCAATGACGTAGGCGGCAATCGCGCGCTCCACCTCGTCGACGCTCGTGCGGAGCACTTCGCGCAGGATGGCTTCGTGGGTTTTGGCGAGCGGGAGGAACTTGACTTGATCGGCGCGCGCGGCGGCGTTGGCCATGAAGCTGTGCCCGCGAGTGAGGTCTTCGGCGATGTCGTTTTGGCGGATGGCCGTTTGAAGTTTTTCGAAGAACTGGAGATAGGTGTCAACGATCTCTTCCGGGAGCTTGGCGGTGCCTTCCGGGGATTCGCGATAGTTGAACGCGGCAGCTCCTTTCTCTTCCACGCCGATGTAGAGCACCGCCTTACCGTCCTCGCAGCAGACCGCTTCGAGGCGAGCGCGGACCACCAGGTTGACCAGCTCCATGCGGTCTTCGACGAGCCCCTTTGATTTAGGCAGCGGATCGCCTTCGACGGCTCCGATCGCCTTTTTCAGACGATCGATGCTCGCTTTGCGGACGCCGAAAAAATCGATGATCCCGATCGTGGGTAGAGACGGCTGAGCGCTCTGGGCCATCGACAGGCCCAGAGCGAGGGGGAAGCAACAAAAAAAGCGGAACGACACTCTGTTGGGACGTAGGAGCAACGGATTTGGCTACGCCTGTTTTTCAGCGAGCGGGCCAATGATGGGGAGAGAAAACTTTTCCCCTTGATAGGCTTTGACCATGAGGAAGATCCAGAGGCCGAGGCCGACGAGCGCAACCATCAGGCTGAGAAGGCTGAACAGCAGACCGGCCAAGCCAATGATGCGGACGGCGATGTTCGCCAGAATCGACAGTGCGATTTGGACGCCGAAGAGGCCACCGAAGGTGTAGATCGATTGGAAGGCGTGGAAACGGATGCTTCGATCGCGGTTGTAGGGTTCCAGAAACAGGAAGAGAATGCCTGTAATGAAGCCAAAGGCGTAGCATAGGAGCGCCGCCACGTTGTTGGGCATGCCGCTGGGCTGGTAGGGTTGCTGCGGCGGAGGATAGCCGCCACCGGGAGGGGGATAACCGCCGCCGGGAGGGGGGGCTTGGTAGCCGCCCATTTGCATGCCGACGGGGAGGCCGGAGGCGGTCTGGGGGATGGGGGAAAAGAATGGGCCGAAGTTCATATTTAAGTCTTCTATCACGAACAGGCGGAAAATGTTAGCGGAATCCATCACCGAAAATGAATATTCACAATCCAGGCCCCTTCCACGATATGCCTTGTAGGAGTAGGCACAACAATGGTACTGGGTAGAAAGATTGTTTTAGCGGCCGCCGGGGGAATCGTTCTGGCCACGTTGACCGCATTTGCCGTGGTTCGCGTGGTGATTCGCGACCAGGGAATCGCCATGATGCGGGGCACGATGAGCAGCACGTTGCTGGAGGCCGAGAACGTCCGGGAGTCCATTTCGAACTTGACGCGGGCGGGCGCCTTTGACACAGCCAGATTAGCGGCCGAGTCGAAGCAGAGTAGCGATTTTCGGAAATCAACGATTTACCAGACGGTGCCGGTAGTGGCGGCTTGGCGTGCGGTGGAGCAGGCGGCCAAGGCGCAAGGTTTCCAATTTCGGGTCGTGCGGACGAATCCGCGGAACCCGAAGAATGCGCCGGTGGATGACGAAGTGGCGATTTTGCAGCAGATCGATGGCGGCAGTGTGGCGGAGTATTTTTCTGTCGATTCGGGAAGGAATCAGGTCGTGCTGGCCCGGCCGGTGCGGATGACGGGCGACTGTATGACTTGCCACGGAGACGCGGCGATGAGCGCGACCAAAGACGGCAAAGACTTGTTGGGATTCCGGATGGAGGGATGGAAAGCCGGGGAGATCCATGGGATGTTCCTGCTCAGAAGTGATTTGGGACCGGTGGACCAACAGGCCATGGCCGGGATGGGTCAGTTGGCGGCGTGGATGATCCCCGTGATGGCGCTGGTGATCGCCGGCTTTTGGTGGCTGAATGGCCGGTGGATCAACGGACCGTTGCGGCGCGTGATTTTGGATGTGGAGCGGGTGGCCCAGGATGCGGCTTCGGCTTCGGCCCAGATTGCCAGCGCGGGCCAGAGTTTGGCGCAGGGGGCGACCCATCAGGCGACCCTGACGGCGCGGAGTTCGCAGAATCTGGAGACGACGATTGACGCCTCTCGGCAGAAGATGGGAATCGCGGACACGGCTCGTCAACTGGCGACCGACGCGGCTGCGGCCGGGGTGCAAGGGAAGCAGCAGATCGGCGAGATGCTAGAGGCGATGCGCGCTATCCGGGCGTCGAGCATGGAGATTGCGGGCATCATCAAGGAAGTGGACGCGATTGCGTTTCAGACCAATATCCTGGCGTTGAATGCAGCGGTAGAAGCGGCGCGGGCCGGGGAGTCAGGGGCGGGGTTCGCCGTGGTCGCCGACGAGGTGCGGAACCTGGCGATGCGATCGACCGAGGCCGCCAAACAGACCGAGAGCCGGATCTCCGACGCGTTGGCGCGGACCCAAACTGGCGTTGCACTCTGCGAGCGGGTATCGGGAAACTTCGACGTGATCGTGGGAAAGGGAGCCGAAGTCGGCAAAGTGGTGGAGGCGCTGGCCGGGGTCTGTCGAGAACAACTCGGAGATATGGAAGGGGCGACAAGGTCAATGGTCGAACTGAACGGGTTGACGCAGTCGATCGCGGCGAATACGGAACAGACAGCCGCATCCAGCCACGAGTTGATGGATCAGAACACGAGGCTGCGCCAAGCGGTCCAGGAATTGGGAAGTCTGATAGGAAAATAAGAAAACGGCGGTCGGGCTTTCGCTCGGCCGCCGTTTTGACGTTTGAATGGGGCTCGGCTTAGAAGACTAAGCGCAGGCTGACTTGAGCCCGCCGAGCGTTGGTCCCATCCGGGAAGCCCTGCGAGGCGGTCCCGTTGTTGAGCCCGACGCTGGGGCGGATGCCCGCGACGCCGTTCACGACACCGAAGTTGGCCGCTTCGGTGATGATCCCGGTATTGTATTGGCTGTTGCTGATGTTGAATGCTTCGAAGCTAGCGTAGGCTTTGACGCGCTCGGAGAAGGGCAAGGTTTTCGTGATGCGAGCATCGGTACGGTAGATGTTATCGAGCTGCATGTTGGCAAAGGGCAGGTACGGAACGCGGTTGCTGCCGCCGAGGCCGTTGAGCGAGAAATTGAACGCGGCGCCCGGGAAAGGAGTACCGGCAATGCGCATCGTGGTGGTCTGCGGTTGGCCAGTGGCGAGGGTCGTAATCTGAGAAAGCTGCCAATTGGCGACCGCCCATTTCACGAACTTGCTGGAGGAGTTCTTGCCGTAGGTGGGCTCCCAGATGGCCGAGAACACCGCACGGTGGCGTTGGTCGAGCAGGCTGGAACCTTTGTCGGCGGAGTAGTCGCCGTTGAAGGTGGACCGGATCGTGTCAAAGAAGGTGGCGTTGCTGGCACCGCCCTGGTTGGCGGTATCGATGGCATGGGACCACGTGTACGCGAGCGAGGCTTGGAAGCCCTTGGCCATACGCTTGTTCATTTGGACGGCCAAGCCGTGATAGTAGGTATTGCCGCCGTTTTCGATTTGGGTAATGCGTTGGAACCGGGGGTCGACGCGGTTGGCGGCGTAATAAGCGTTGGTCGTGTAAGTGCCGGTCTGGTTGTTGGCGGCATCGAAGATGCGGTAGGTGACCGGAGCACCGAACGCGCCGATGTTGAGGTCGCGCGTCGTGAAGACGGCCACGCCGCGGCTACCGAGGTAGTTCACGGTTAACCCGAGATTCGCGGTCAACTGGCGCTCGATAGCGAAGTCCCACTGCTGGGTATAGGGATTCCGCAGATTCTTATCAGCGATCACCAGGCTGACCGCACCACCGGGCAGGCCGGAGGCGTTCGAAGGAAGAATATTCGGGAAGGATGGACCGGTGGCGACTCCGTTCTGGAGCAGCACGTTCGGTTGATAGAGGCCGTTATT
>JBBRIO010000389.1:0-5501 GCA_038220855.1 Bryobacterales bacterium
CGTATGCGGAATGGTAGACGACGAGGGAACCTGCCCATAGTAGCCACTCGTCAGCCGGCCATAGTTGTAGGTCTCGGTCCCTCCTGTAATCGCCGAAAATATGGCTCGATCCTCCGCGGGTAACTGGGGAATCAGGTTCCGGTCCAGCTTCAGTGGCCTTTGTATCCCAAACTCGCCATTCTGTTTGCGGTCTCGCGAGTGAAACGAAAGCACCGTCTCCCCGATCGCCGCGCTCGGCTTCAGCTCGATGACGTACCGAACCTGACGCTTCTCCGGCCACTCCTTCCCCGTCACAAAACCAGGCCGCGGATACGTCGCCAAGCCCGCTATCTGCTTCTTCCACTTCGAAACTTCCGGTGGCGGTGCCCCTAACTTCGGCAACGGAGCGAGAATCCGCTGCAACTGGGTCGTCGGCTCGTCGTCGTCAAAATCCTCAAAACCGTCGTAATCCGCCCCAACTTCAAGAATCTCCTCGATATTGCGTACCGCACTCAGAAAACCCTTGCTCTCGGCCATCAATACCGTCGCCCAAAGATGTTTGCAGGGTCCGTCGGACTCAAAATAGGGGCACTCACAGTACAGCGAAAGGTCCTGCCCTTCCCAATCAATCTCGACCTCATAGGCACCGCGCGAGCCCTTCACCTGGGCGACCACTCTGTGATCCAGTCCCGTCTCAATCCTCACCGCGCCCAGCCGAAAGTAATCTTGGCCGCGAGACCGAATCGTCGCATTAAACGCGCGCGCCACCTGCGTCGAAAGGGTCATCGTCCTGCCTCCGAGTGAGCCTGCACCTGCAACGCCCGCCGAACCAACTCGACCGACGGCCAACCAGCGATCCCCTGCCCATCGACGTAGATTCTACAGCCCAAGCCATAGCCCCTCCCCTCCGCTGCAAGCCCCTCCAAGTCGCGGCCATCAATCCGCACCGTCGGCGATCCAATCAGCCGTTGCGTCTGGGCCTCCGCCTCCGTCTCTACCGTCACCATCTCCACTTGCTCCCCCAGCCCTTCCAGCCGCAGCGCCTCCCCGACGTTTTCGGTGGCAAAACCGACCGACGGACAGCCCCCAAAATAAAACAGTTCAACCTTCATCACCGAACCTCCACGTCATTGCCAGAAAATCTATAAAGACAGCCATCGAACCAGCACGAACACCCCCCCCAGAATAAACAAAGTCCCAAAGATTGTCTTGTTGTGTCGTGCCAGCCAAACGGGCAAATAAATGTCGAAATTATCTGCGCGCTCTTCAGTATAACGACCCGCCCAATCAGTCAACGGGCACCGTCCGCGGTTCACGACGATCACCAGGCACTCCACTAAGACCAATCCGGTCAGCATTGACGCCCATCGAAATTCATTCCACAGTCCCAGAATCGGAATTGCCACGATACAGCCAGCGAAGAAGGCCCAAACCACGGTGTGCAGAATCTTGATGCCCACCAGCACCCTGCTCACGAGAAACTCCCACCCCACCACGTTATTGTTGAAAGCATGACGGACGATATCATTAAAGCGATCAGAGCCGGGGACCTGACCACCCTCGACCGCCTCTTAACCGCCGACCCCACCCTCGCCTCCGCCAGACCCGACGGCCAGCGGACGCTCCTCCACATCGCCACCGACTGGCCCGGCCATTTCCCCAACGTTAGCCAAACAATCACCACGCTGGTCGCCCATGGCGCCAAAGTCAACGCTCCTGCCCTCGGTATGCACCATTCCGAAACGCCCCTTCACTGGGCCGCCAGCAGCGACGATGTCGAAGCGCTCGACGCCTTGCTCGACCACGGTGCCGATAGCGAAGCACTCGGAGGAGTCATCGGTGGCCTGACTCCGCTTGCCGACGCCGTTGCCTTTGCCACTTGGCGCACCGCCCATCGCCTCGTCGAACGCGGTGCCCGCCCCACTATCTGGCAAGCCGCCGCCCTCGGCCTCATGGAGAAGGTGGTAGCACACTGCAACGCCGATCCCGCTCCCACGGGCGAAGTCATCACCAATGCTTTTTGGGGTGCTTGCCACGGAGGGCAACTTCTCACGGCTCAGTATCTCCTCCGCGAAGGGGCTGACCTGCATTGGGTCGGCCACGACCGCCTCACCCCGCTCGGTGCCGCCCTGCGCAACGGAACCAACCCCGAACTCATCGCCTGGCTGCGAGCCCAGACTTAGCCGTTCCCTGGTCGTCAACGTCATCGAGTGCCCCCAAAGGCCTAATCGGATAACTGAGCTCGATGATAATCTGTTCCGATGAAGTGGCCGTTGCTGCACAAGGCCTGCTGGGCGGGCGACCTCGAGGAGGTACAACGCCTCCTTGCCGCCGGCGCGAACCCCAATCAGGTTGCTCCTACAAACTGGCGTTGGTCACGTCGAAACGGTTCGCGTCCTCTTGACAGCAGGTGCGGATCCGATCATTCGCTCAACTCAATTCGACATGACGCCCTTCGAACTCGCCGCCTTTTGCGGGCTAGAGCCGGCGGCTGATCGACTCCGAACTTTTCGAACCGCCACGCCGCACCCGACCGGGGTGATAGACCTGTGGCTCATGGCCGCGTCCAGGCTTCCCGAGTCCGTCATCCTGCCAGTTGTGCGCCAGTTGGCTTCTCGGCAGAACGCAAATGCAATTTGGCAGCAGGCCTCCCCACTCTTGATGGCAGTAGGCCACGCCGCTCATTTTCAAGTTGCCGATGTCCTGTTGCGGGAAGGCGCCAATCCGAACGAAGTCACTTCTCTGTTGCATGTCCACTTTCACTTCGAACATCTCGTTCCCGGTTTACGCTATCTGGCCGCAGCCGGTTGGAATGTGAATTCACGCGATTCCGAAGGCCAAACCGCGCTCCACAAAGCGGCCTTCCTCGGTTACTCCGCCGCCATTCGAGCGCTACTCGACCTCAACGCCGATCCGACGGCCAAAGACACGATAGGCTTGCCCCCTTCCGGCATCGCGCATAAATCCAGTAGCCGGCATCAATCCCAGCGCTTGCCCGCGCGATGGAACCGCCTCGTGTAGCGTATCAACTCGTGTAGCCTATCAAAATGAGGCGCCGTAATTTCATCGGATCCCTAGCAGCCGGCAGTCTATCCGCCGCACCGATCCCGGGCATCGATGCAACCGTAATGCAACATCACCTGACGGCCCTCAGCGAGTTCGGCCGTCCCCCTGGTGGAACCTTTCAGAGCGGAGTCACCCGCATCGGCTACTCCGATGCCGATATCGCCGCCCGCAAATTCGTCACTAAACTGATGGAGAACGCTGGCGCAAAGGTGCGAGTGGATGCCGCAGGCAACATATTCGCCGAGCGACCAGGCCTCGAACCCTCGCTGCCCGCTGTTCTATTTGGTTCCCATATCGACTCGGTGCCGAACGGCGGCAACTTCGACGGAGATCTCGGTTCCATCGCGTCGATTCAGGTTCTGCGCGTGCTGCAGGAAAACCGCCTGCAAACGCGCCACCCCCTCACCGCCGTCATCTGGGCCTGCGAGGAAGCGTCATTTGCTGGGGCGAGCTTAAACGGAAGCCGCGCCGCGGCCGGCCAAATGCTACCCGGTGAACTCAATCACATTTCGGGCGGACTCGTTAAATCCGAAGCCATCCGGCGCATCGGCGGAGACCCCTCCCGGATCGAGCAAGCCCGCATCCAAAGCGGAGCCTATCGCGCCTACGTCGAACTCCACATCGAGCAGGGCGGCACGTTAGCGCGGGATGAAGTGCCGATCGGAGTCGTCGATGGGATCGTGGCCATCGATCGCTACGAAGCCATCGTCACCGGATTCGCGAACCACGCCGGAACCACGCCAATGGCCGATCGCCAGGACGCGCTCATGGCGGCCGCCGAACTCGCCTTGGCCGTGCGCGAGACGGTGACAGGCGAAGCGGGCAAGCAGGTGGGGACCGTTGGCCATATGGAGATCAGCCCTAATGCTGCCAATGTGATTCCCGGCGAGGTGCGGATGACCATCGAGCTAAGGGATCTATCCTCGGCGAAACTCGAACGCTTGATCGAAAAAATCAAGGCGCGCGCCATCTCGATCGCCAAGGAGACCCGAACCGGGATCGCGATCACCAAAAGGGCCCACAACGAATCCGCCACTGCCGCGACGGAGGTGCAAAGCGCCATCGAATCCGCCGCCAGCAAACTTCGACTCAACACCCGTCACCTTCCCAGTGGTGCCGGGCATGACGCGCAGATGATGGCCACTCTGATGCCCATGGGGATGATCTTTGTCCCCAGCGCCCGTGGCATCAGTCATTCCCCGAAAGAGTTCACCGCGTGGCAAGACTGCGCCAAGGGCGCGAATGTGCTTTTCGAAACCGTGTTAACTCTCGCCCGCTAGGTTCTCGCCAACCATTCCCGTTCAAACACGATCCCGTTCACTTCGCCTTGCGGACCCGGTCGAGCCCCGCCAGAATCAGGTCGAGCCCGAAAGCAAAATCGTGTCGGCCATCGTGGTGGCCGTCCATCACCTCGCGCGCCAGTCCATTCAAGTACGGGTACTCCCCAGCGGGAAGCATCGCCAGGAAGTCCTTGGCCACCTCCGGATACTGTTGAGGCTGGAACGGAAAGTACAGTTGTTGCAGAGTGAACCCGTAGACAAAGTTGTCAATCGCGTTCCACGCGTGATCGGCCATCGGATAGGAGAAACCCGCTTCCAGCAAACAGCCGAGCGACGCGTTGCCATAGCGCAGCGCCGCCGGGCCGGCATTGGCGCGGGATACGATCAGCAGAGTCGCCCAGGAGTGTCGCAGCAGCACCGTATGGGCTGAAATCGACCGACGGCGCATCGCCGTCTTCCAATTCCCTCCAATTTCGGGCAACTCAATCTCCGTCACCACCGGGAGTTCGGGATCCGGGTGGCTCTGGGATCGAGCCCGGGCGCAATTGTCGGAATTGTTTTACGAGAGAGTGTTGTGCTGGCGGCTGCCGGAATCGCGTTGGGGTCGGTTGGCACCGCCGCCGCCACGCTGGCGATCGGGGATTTACTGTATGGGGTGCAACCCTTCGATGGAGCCACCTTGCTTGGGGTAGCGGGACTGGTTGGAATTGTCTCGTTGGGCGCGGCCGGTCTGCCGGCGTGGAGAGCTGCGACGGTCGATCCGCAGGCGTCGTTGCGCAGTGAGTGATCTTTATTCCCGACAACCTCGCTCATGACCAACCACTCATCTATTCCCGTTGCATCATAGTGTTTTCACCCGCCGAGCAAGACGTTCACAAGAACCTCTTGCAAAACTCAAAGTCCCTGTGGAAAACCTGCTATTCTATTGAGTATAAATGAGTTATATATGGTACAATAGGCACGTAAAACGACACCAAATAGCCAGTTTTACGCCCCTTTAACCCCATGCAACTCACCCTCCCCGAACAACTCTCTCAGTTCTCCAATGTCCTCCAGCAACAGCTCTTCCCCCTCCTCGCCCCCGCCGTCGGCCCCATCAGCGACCGCGCCGCCCTCTTCATCGCCGTCTGCGCCATGGTCCCCATCCGCCCCTTGCTCCCCCAGGGCCGCTGGCCC
>JBBRIO010000390.1:0-5477 GCA_038220855.1 Bryobacterales bacterium
AACTACGCCTTCACCCCCGACGGCAGGGAGCTGGTCCTTACCTTCAACGGCAAAATCCAACGCCTCAGCGTGTTAACCGGCGAACACCAAACCATCCCCTTTTCAGCCCAGGTTTCGCAAGACGTCGGCCCTCTCCTCGACGTCCAAAACCGTATCGAGCAAGGCCCCATCAAGGCCCGGCTCATCCAAAGCCCCCAGCCTTCGCCGGATGCGAAAAGCATCACCTTCTCAGCCCTCGGTGTCCTTTACTCGACGGAACTCGGCGGCACCCCCAAGCGTCTCACGAGCGCCGAAAAAGTCTTCGCCCCCGCCTACTCTCCCGATGGCCAGTGGATCGCCTACACCAACTGGAACAACACCGGCGGCCACATTTGGAAGGTCCGTGCCAACGGCCAGGGTGCTCCACAGCAGCTCACTTCGACGCCCTCCTACTATCTCCAACCCGCCTGGTCTCCCGATGGCAAGCGCATCGTCGCGCTCCGCTCCTCCATCCAGGCCCAAATCCAGGCCGAGTTCGCGTCTGCCCTTTATGACGTCATCTGGGTCCCCGCCTCCGGCGGCGACGCTACCTTGATCACCCCGGCGCGCGGCGCTCGCCGGCCGCACTTTGTCACAAGCGAGCCAGACCGCGTCTATCTCTATTCCACGAAAGGCCTCTCTTCCATCCGCTTCGACGGCTCCGACTCCCGGCTCATCATGAAGATCAACGGCGTCCAACGCGGCATCGAACCCAGCCCCGCCCAGGACGCTCGTCTCTCTCCCGACGGCCGTCACGTCGCCGCCCTCGCCAGCCACCAAATCTACCTCTTCCCCCGGCCCGAACCCGGCAGCGCCAACCTCGCGATCGACCTGACCAAGCCGCCCGTTCCCGTCAAAAAGATCACGACCATCGGTGCCGACTCGCTCGCCTGGTCTCCCGATAGTAAATCGGTTGTCTGGTCCGCCGGACCCAGCTACTTCCGAAAAACCGTCGGCTCAGAGGCAAGTCCAGAAGAGTTCCCCATTGTAATCGAATCCCCCCGGCCCAAACCCTCCGGCTCCATCCTGCTCCGCAACGCCAAACTCATCACCATGAAGGGTGCCGAGGTGCTCGAGAATTCGGACATCCTCATCACCGGTAACCGCATCGCCGCCGTCGGCAAGCGCGGCTCCTTCCCGGTCCCCACGGGCGCAAAAATCCAGGACGCCACCGGCCACACCATCATGCCGGGCATCATCGACGTCCACGCCCACTGGCGCGTCCAGCGCGACGTCATCGAAGAACAATCCTGGAGCTTCCTCGCCAACCTCGCCTACGGGGTCACGGCCGGCCGCGATCCCCAGACTATGACCGCCGATATGTTCGCCTATCAGGACACGATCGACCAAGGCGGCATGCTCGGTCCGCGGGCTTTTTCCACCGGTCCCGGCGTCTTCTCCGATACCGACTTCAAGTCCCTCGAAGAAACCAAAGCCGCCCTCTCTCGTTACTCGAAGTACTACGGTACCCACATGCTCAAGTCCTACATGGTCGGCAACCGCAGGCAGCGCCAGTGGGTCGTGCAAGCATCGAAGGAACTCGGCATCATGCCCACCACCGAAGGCGGCCTCGACCTCAAGCTCAACATCACCCACGCCCTTGATGGCTTCAGCGGCAACGAGCACGCCCTGCCGATCCTGCCTCTCCATAAAGACGTCGTCGAACTCTTCTCGAAAACGGGGATCACGTACACGCCCACCCTGCTCGTCGCCTACGGTGGCCCGTGGGCCGAAAACTACTTCTACGAAACCACCGACGTCTACGGCGATACCAAGCTGAAACGCTTCATTCCCCAGAACGTGCTTTATCTGAAAGCCAGCCGTCGCAACTCCTGGTTCAGTGAGGAAGAACACGTCTTCAAGCGCCTCGCCGCTTCGGCTAAGAAAGTCGTCGACGCCGGCGGCCGAGTCACCATCGGCGGCCACGGTCAACTGCAAGGGATCCAATGCCACTGGGAGATGTGGGCCCTTCAAAGCGGCGGCATGACCAACTGGGAAGTCCTGCGCGCCGCCACCATCCACGGTGCCGAAGCGCTCGGCTACGCCCAGGATATCGGCTCGCTGGAGGTCGGTAAGCTCGCCGACCTCCTCATCCTGCGCAAGGACCCGCTCGCCAACATCCGCAATACGAACTCGATCCACTATGTGATGAAGAACGGCGAAATGTTCGACGCCGATTCGATGGACCAAGTCTGGCCCGCCGCGAAGAAACTCGGCAACCAATGGTGGAGGAACCAACAGCCGAATCCTTAAAGATTTAGGGGCGACGGGGATTTTGAAGCGAGTGCATTTCGCCCAGGTCCGGTTTGCTCGCCGTCAGCCATCCCTTTACCAGTTCGTAGATTACAACCGGTTTGGGCTTGTTGACCTCAAGGAATTCGGCCGCGTGGATAGTCACGCCGATCAGCACCATCCTCGGGTCGTCCGGCGTTCCATGCCTGGGGTCGCCTTCGTCGGGGAACCACATCTTCCAATCCGAGGCATACAACTCGCCGATGGTCTTTCGATCCTTCGAGATCACTGCCGTCCCAGACACCGAAATCCACTCCATACTGCTCGGTTTGAAGTAGGCAAGATTCAAATGGGGATCCTGCGCCAAGTCGTCTAGCTTCGCCGTCCCCTCCGCAGTTACAAACCAGAGGTCCGCACCCGACGCCTGCTTTTGATTTGCCATCGCCCGCGACCGCAGATGCCCATCGGGCCGTCGCGTCGTCAGCATGCCAGTTTCGATCTCTTCGATCAGCTTGTAAAGTTTCTCCAGCTCGCTCTTCATATTTTAGAGATGAGCAAACCGGTCGAACTGTTCAGCGATACTTCTCCCATTTCACGCTTCCCTGCGGATCAAACTCCTGACTCAGCGTCGAGATCACATCAAAGTCGTCCTGGCTGGCGTCATTGAGTAAGTCCACCGTCCGCGACTCCAGCGCACCGTGTTCCGCTGTTGGCATCTGCGCCTTCAAATCCTTCACATACTCATCAACCTTGGACCGATCATTCGGATTCTGTGATTCCATCGCTAAAAGGTATCATGATGCACCCCTTCGGTCTGCTACCCTCGATCAATATGCTTCGCGTCGCCCTTCTCAGCCTTCTCACTCTCTCGCTCTTGGCTCAGCAAAAGCCCATCGACTGGGCCCAAATCGACCAGGAAACCATCAAGCACTTCTCGGCTTTGGTCCAGATTAACTCCGCCGATCCCGGCGGCAGCGAAAAGCCCGTCGTCGACTATCTCAAGGCCGTCCTCGACCGCGAAGGCATCGAATCGAAAGTCTTCACCCGCACCAATCTCGCAGACCCCAACATCATCCGGCCCAACATCATCGCCCGCCTTAAGGGCTCCGGGAAGAAGAAGCCGCTCCTGATCATCGGCCACACCGACACCGTCAATATCGACGCCAAGAAATGGATTCACGGACCGTTCTCAGCCCACCGCGAAGGCGGCTACATCTATGGCCGCGGCACGGTCGACGACAAAGACAATCTCACCGCCGCACTGATGTCCATCGTCCTCATCAAGCGCCAGGGCATCCCGCTCGATCGCGACGTCATCTTCCTCGCCGAAGCCGGCGAAGAGGGTGCCACTTCGGTCGGCATCGCTTTCCTCGTCAACGAGCACTACGCCGACATCGACGCCGAAGTCTGCCTGGCCGAAGGCGGCTCCGCCATCCGCCAAAACGGCAAGCTCAAGTACGTGCAGATTCAAACCACCGAAAAGATCCCTCGCGGGGTCCGTCTGGTCGCTTCCGGTGTCGCTGGCCACGGCTCGGTCCCGCTCCGCTCGAATCCCGTCTCCCACATCGCGCGCGCTGTCGCCAAAGTCTCGGACTGGCAACCGCCCATGCGCTTGAACGACACGACCCGCGCTTACTTTGAACGCCTCGGGGCCGTCTCCACGCCCGAAGAGAAGGACCGCTACAACAACCTGCTCAACCCCGACAAAACCGACGCCATCCAAGAGTATTTCGCCATCAACGAACCGCGCCACAACTCGATGCTCCGGACGTCCGTTTCGCCGAACATCATCCAGGCCGGCTACCGTTCCAACGTCATTCCGTCCGAAGCCTCGGCCACCCTGGACATCCGCGCCCTACCCGATGAAGACATGACGAAGTTCTACGACACGCTCAAGAGCGTCATCAACGATCCCGCGGTCAACATCATCCCGACCTCCGGCTCCGCCCGTCCGGGTGCTCCGTCCTCGCAACTGGATAACGACGCGTTTCGGACGATCGAGGCCACCGCCAAGAAGCACTACGACGGCGTGGTCGTCCTTCCCACGATGGCCACCGGGGCCACGGATATGTCCTTCCTCCGCTCGAAGGGCATGCAGTGCTACGGGGTCGGCCCGGCGGTCGACTTGGAAGACGGCCCCAAAGGCTTCGGTGCCCACAGCGATCAGGAACGCATTCTCGAATCGTCGCTGTACCAGTTCGTGAAGTTCCATCACGACCTCACCGTCCAACTCGCCGGGGCTAAGTAGCGATTACCAGATCGCTCGGTCATAATTGCTCAGGATCAACCGGTTCGCGGTAACCAATCGCGACTTCGGGTCGCACAGGGATTGGGCAACGATCATACGGTCAAACGGATCATTCGTCCATTCCAATTTGGCTGCCGCGGCCGCCACGCCGGGGAATCCGTGCCTGCACAGACTCACCCCAAAACTGGTGCTGAGGTTCGTATAGAGTTCCGCGGCGGAGGGGCGAACTCCAAGACCTCGTCGCCGAAATGAGTGTCGGGTTAAATTCAGCTCAATACGTGGAGTTCTCAACGGACCATTTCGCGTCGAGCCCTTCGAGGACGTCAATGTCGGAACCGATCGGCAAATCGGGGTCCCCCACAATAGCCCGCCATTTCACGGCCCCGGCCAGCTTTAACCCGCTTCCAACGGCTTCCAGCCGAAAGGATTTGCCCTGACATTCGATCATCACCGCACCACCCTTGGACGCCTGGTCCAACGTTTGAAACAAGTTCTTCCGGAACGCTGCAGCAAGCATAAAAGAAGGTTAACCGAAATACAGTAGCTTGTGAGATCCCCCCACTATTCCTCCTTCACCATCCGAATCACCAGCAACGCCTCACCCTCGCCTAACGGCACCGACAGGCGCTCCACGGCCACATACCCTCGCTGGCCGTAAAGCTTCTCCCCCGTCACGGTCGCCCCCAACTCGAAGCGTCGAAACCCCGCCGCCCGCGCCCGCTCCTCGCACAGTGCGAGTAACGAACTCCCCAGCCCACGCCGCGCCCAGTCCGGATGCACAAAAAACGCCCTGATTTTCGCAGCCTCGGTCTCGGGGTCGAGCCAAGTATCCTCCCGGCCCGCCGCCACGTCGCCCCCGAACAAAGTCCGTCGCTTGCTCCAGCCACCGCAGGCCACCATCTCCCCGGCTTCGGCCTCCACCACAAAGTAAGTTCCGTCCCCAATCAAACGGCTGTCAACCCCGTACACCTGGGCCAGC
>JBBRIO010000391.1:0-5463 GCA_038220855.1 Bryobacterales bacterium
GCGACCGCGCCGCCACCGCCCAACGCATCGCCGCCTCCGTCGGCATCACCGAAGTCCATGCCGGGCTTCTACCAGCCGAAAAGCTCGCCTTCATCGTCGCCCTCCAGAAAGAAGGCCATGTCGTCGCCATGATTGGTGACGGGGTCAACGACGCGCCCGCCCTCGCCCAGGCCGACGTCGGCCTTGCCATGGCCACCGGCTCCGACATCGCCGCCGAAACCGCCGCCGTCACGCTCCTCCGCCCCGATCTCCTCGCCGCCGCCGACGCCTTCGCCATCGCCCGCGTCACCGTCCGCGTCATGCGCCAAAACCTCTTCTGGGCCTTCGTCTATAACGCCATTGGCATCCCGCTGGCCGCCTTCGGCCAACTCAATCCCATCCTCGCCAGCGCCGCCATGGCCCTCAGTTCGGTCAGCGTTCTGGCCAATAGCCTGCGCCTCCGGTCCACCAAACTATGACCAAAGAAAAAAACCTCCAGCGCCTTAAACGGATCGAAGGCCAAGTCCGCGGCCTCCACAAAATGATCGAAGACGATCGCTACTGCGCCGAAGTCCTCGTCCAAATCTCGAGCGTCCAACAAGCCCTTCGCAGCCTCGGTAAGCAGGTGATGCAGGGTCACCTCGAACACTGCGTCAGCTCCGCTTTTGCCAGCGGCAACCCGACGAAGGTGGCCGCCATGCAGAAGGAACTTCTAGAGTTAATGTATAAATACTCCCAATGAAACTCCTCCTTGTCCTTGTCGCCCTCCCGCTTCTCGCCCAACAGGATCTCTCCGTCGCCTGGGTCCGCACGAGCGTTGAATACGCCGCCCTCACGCAGCAGACCTATCGTGGTGCCTCCCAGGCACTCGAATCCGCCCTCGCCGACCCCCATTGGACTGCCGCCCTCGAACAGCCCCAAGGCTTCGAGGAACTCCCCCCTGCCGTCATTCTCGACCTCGACGAAACCGTCCTCGATAACAGCGAACACCAAGCCTCGCTCGCCGCGCAGCGCATCGCCTTCGACAATGCCAAGTGGGACGCCTGGGTCAACCAGGCCAAGGCCGGCCCCATCCCCGGCGCTATCGAGTTTCTCAAGTTCGCCCATGCCCGCGGCGTCGCCCTCGTCTACATCACCAACCGCACCTGCAAGGCCAATGACGAAAACGATCCAACCGTCCGCAACCTCCGTCGCCTCGGTGCCCCCTGGGTTCCTTCCCGCCTGCTGTGCCGCGTAGGCAGCAGCGGTGATAAATCCGCCCGCCGCGCCGCCACCGCCGCCGCCTACCGCGTCCTGCTCCTGATTGGCGATGACTTTCAGGACTTCGTCAGCGTTCCGTCCGAACAAAACTCGATCGTCGGCCGCCGCGAAATCCTGGGCCCGAATCAGCCCTTCTTCGGCGACCGGTGGTTCCTCATCCCCAACCCGATGTATGGCTCCTGGGAGCGCGTCATTCAGCGCTGACGACGGACAATCGACCCGGGCCGCGCCTTCGTGTGCTCGCCGTCTTTCAACACCGCCACGCCGTTCACGAACACATGCTTGATGCCCGTCGAATAAGCGTGCGGCTTCTCGTACGTAGAATGGTCGATCACCGTTGCGGGATCAAACACCGTCACGTCCGCCGCCATTCCCGGTCGCAACAAACCGCGATCATAGATCCGCAGCTTACTTGCATTTGCCGAGGTCATCTTCCGAATCGCCTCTTCCATCGGGATCACTTTCTCGTCGCGCACGTACCGTCCTAGCACCCGCGGAAACGTCCCGTAGTAGCGGGGATGCGGATGCTCCGCCGACAGCAGCCCAGTCGTCGCCACCGCCCGCCCATCGGAGCCGATCGAAACAAACGGCTGCTTCATCGCATACCGCATGTCCTCTTCGTTGTGATGGAAAAATACCGTCGGCACGGATCCGCCGTTGTCCACCAGCACTTGAAACAGCGCCTCCACCGGAGGCTTCTTCAGCGCCGCGATGATCTGGTTCATCCGCTGCCCTTCGTACTTCTTGTAGGCCGGGTTTGAAAATGAGGAAACCAACATGCCCTCCCAATTCCCGACCGCCGTGTAGTGGTTGTACCAGTTGGTGCCCGGTATCCCGTTCAGCACTTCGCTCGTCAACCGGTCCTTCAACTTCGGATCCTGGATCCGTTCGAGCAGTGCGTTGACGCCGCCTTCGTGGGCCCACGGCGGAATGATGCTCGACAAGTTGTTCTGCCCGGCGCGATACGGATACACGTGCGCTTCCACCTCCTGGCCCTCCGCCCGCGCCTTGGCGATCGTCGCCATCACCTCCGGCATCCGGCCCCATAGCTTGTTATCGGCCAGTTTCACGTGGATGATGTCGACCGGCACGCCCGCCCGCTTCCCAATCTCAATCGCCTCGGCGATCGACTCGAACACGCCGATTCCTTCCGTCCGCATATGGGTCGAGTAGATGCCGCCGAATGGCTTCGCCTCCTCGCACATCGCGACCAAGGTGTCGGTGTCGATCCACGATCCCGGCGGCCCGGACAGCGAACTGGATACCCCCAAAGCGCCGTCTTCCATCGCCTGCTTGACGAGCGCCCGCATCTTCTTCAGCTCATCCGCCGTCGGCGGTCCTGCCTTTGGCCCGCGCACTTGCGTCCACACTTGACTCGAACCTACGTAGCTGCCCACATTCGGCGAAATCCCCGTCTTCAGCAGCCGCTCCCAGTAGTTCGTAAACCGCGGAAAGTCTCGCGATGGAGCCGCCGATGGGCCTTCGCCGAAGATCATCGTCGTCACGCCCTGCCGCATAAACGATTGCGCATTCCCATCCGCCAGCAACGAAGTATCGGAGTGATTGTGGATGTCAATAAAGCCGGGCGCGACGATCATGCCCTTGGCATCAATGGTCGTTTTCGCGATCCCGGTCAACCTCCCCATCGCGGCGATCTTCCCGCCGCTGATCGCGACATCGGCCAGAAACGTGGGGTTACCTGTCCCATCGGCCACCCGGCCGTTCTTGATCAAAACATCATACGGCTGGCCAAACGCCAACGCGCCAACAAACCAGAGAAAAATGCGCATGGATAGCAGTCTATCGCTACTTCTGGTTGCCTTGGAATAGGACCGGATCGAAAATGCGCAGCGCCGGCTGAAACGGGCACCCGCTCTGTCCGCCCACGAAACCGCCGAAAGAGAACGCGCTCGTCGGAACCAAGCCAGGCGGAACCAAGGCGGCGATAACCGTCGGTGCCGGGATTGCCATCAGGTTCCAACTGACCGCCGCACACGCTGTGTCGGTCTGCCGCAGCACCTCTTCCAGCATGTTCAGCCTTAACTTCTGCGCCGCCGTCAGCCGCGCCTGAACCTCCTCGACAGCCTTTTTCGCCTCGGCCTCCAACTCGCGCCGAATTGTCTCCAACTCAAGATACCGAACGCCAAGAGCCATCGAGTCGACCGAAGGTCGCCCTGTTTCCTGAGAGATCTCGAGCCGCACGGCGAACTGCCGTTGTTGCTTCTCGCTGCGGAATTGTTCTAATCGAGCACTCCGATTTTCAATTTCGGCGACCTGCTGGTCGGTCAACTCAAGATACTGTTTCAGGGCCGGCGGGAACCTAAACGAGAAGCGTTGCGCGGAAAGGGCTTCCAGCGTGAGCAAAAATACAGGAATCAAAAAGCGCATGGCCCGATCCTACAGCCAAAAGCTCTCCGATAGGGCCACCTTTTGCCGTAAACTTACGCGACCGCGTTCGTGCGAGTTCGCATTCTCCGCAAACTTATCGGTGAGCTGCTCGCCGCCGCGTTGTTGGCGGCTAGAACTGTACTTCTTGAAATGGGGCGTACAGTGTCGGCAATCCGTCTGTCTGCGCGACCCCTAGCTTCCCGCCCGCCTTCAAGCATCGCTTCAGCGCCAGTACTTCGGGCGTCGCACTAGGCGCCTCACGAATCTTCTGCACTGCCGGCAGCAGCAGCCCAATCAGAATGGCGATAATGCCGTTGCTTTCCCCCAGGACGGTGAATCCCTGCACGCGGCTCGGAACGATGTAGATGCGGTTGACTCCGCCCGGATGCATCTGGCGGATCTTTAGGGCGATGCTATCGGCACGGGAAAGGACTTCCTGGGGCGTGAAGGGCTTGTTCACCACGGCGCTGGTCGCTTCGCCCTTTATGTCGCCGAGTTTCATATACGCTGGCATAGAATTTACTTCTCCTGGTCGAATCTATTCGGTAACGCGCGGGCCGACCTCAAACACCCTCAAAAAAATGGCCCCACGCCGAAGCATAGGGCCATCATAGTACACCAACCAACTTAAGCGACGTCGATCGTCAACGAAGTAATTGTATCCCCGCCCTTAATCGAGTCCACTACGTCCAGCCCGGCCGTTACCTTGCCGAACACCGTGTGCTTACCGTTCAGCCAAGGGCAAGGTACGTGCGTGATAAAGAATTGGCTGCCGTTCGTACCCGGACCCGCGTTCGCCATCGAAATCACCCCCCGCTCGTGCGAGTTCGGATTCCCCGCAAACTCGTCCCCGAACTTATAGCCCGGACCGCCCCGGCCCGATCCCTCCGGGCATCCGCCCTGGACCATGAAGTCCGGGATCACCCGATGAAACGTCAGGCCGTCATAATACTTGTCCTGCGCCAGGAACACAAAATTGTTCACCGTCTTCGGCGCGCTCTTGGCGTCCAGCGCCATTACAATCGTGCCCTTCGACGTGTTAAACGTCGCCGTGTAGCTCTTGGCCGGATCAATGACCATCTCTGGATATGCTGCGTATTGCTTCATAGAAGTTCTTCTCGTTTCATTTTTTCGAGCGCCTTAACGATATCGCTCACCTGCTGCGAACGGTTCCGATCAGCGATCAGAAGCGCGTCCGGCGTTTCGACAACCACCAGGTTCTCTACCCCCAGCAGCGCCACTAGCTTCCCCGGAACATCGACATAGTTCCCGGTCGCCAACTCTGCAATTATTTCGCCCCGCGAGACGTTCGAATAGATCCCGCGCGCTCCCAACTCATAAACCGCGTTCCACGTCCCCACGTCGTTCCAGCCAAACTCATCCGCCGGAATGCCTACGATGTTCGTCGCCTTTTCCAGCACCGCGTAGTCAATCGAAATGCTCTCGCACTCCAAAAACTTCGTCGCTAAAGCCGACTTGAATTTCGCACCGCCAAAGGCCGGCAAGCTCTCCAGCGTCGCCGCGGTTTTCGGCAGATGCTCCCGCAACGAACTCAGCACGACATCGGCCCGCCAAAAGAACATTCCCGCGTTCCAATAGAAGTTCCCCGCGGCAACGTACTCTTTCGCGGTCTCCAAATTGGGCTTCTCCCGGAAGCTACGCACCGGCACCGGCACCATCTCGCCCGCCGTCACCCCGGGCGGAAACTCAATGTAGCCATAGCCCGTCTCGGCCCACCGCGGCTGCACGCCCAGCACGGCGATCTTGCCTTCGGCCGCCGCTTTGAACGCGGGCTTTACGAGCCGCACGTACCGCGAATTCTTCTCGATCACATGG
>JBBRIO010000392.1:0-5425 GCA_038220855.1 Bryobacterales bacterium
TACGAGCTGGCTGGCGAGAAGATGATGCCGAAGGGGACCAAGATCCAGGTAACCGCGCATTTTGATAATTCGGCGAACAACAAGGCGAATCCTGACCCGGCTAAGGCGATCCGCTTTGGCGAGCAGAGCTGGGAAGAGATGATGATAGGCTTCTTTGACGTGGCCGTGAAGCCCGGGGTGACCGAGCGGGATTTGATGCAGCCTCCCAAGAAGAAGGCGACAGGTGACTAAGGCTGCTTGGCGGCTGATCGGCTCTGTACTCTTGGGGGCGGCCATCGCCCCCAATTTAACTTGGGCTCACGACGCGATTTCGACTAAACTGACCTGGACCCGCGAGATATCTCGTATCTTCGAAAAGCGCTGCGTGGGGTGTCATCAAGACGGTGGTAGAGCTCCGATGCCGTTTGGTAGTTTCTCGGCGGTCAAGCCATGGGCGGTGGCGATCAAAGAGGCGATATTGGTGCGTCAGATGCCGCCTTGGCCCGCCGCAAAGGGATACGGAGAATTCTCTAACGACTTTTCGCTGACCCAAGAGGAGATTGTTCGGATCGCTGAATGGGTAGAAGGAGGCGCGCCTGAAGGGGATCCCGCATTTCTGAAACCACCAAATTTCGCCGTACCCCGATGGCGGTCAGGATCCCGCCCAGCAGGCGGCAACTTCGAGGTGCGAGCAGGTACCGTGATGCCCAAATCCGTCTCGGTGATTGCAGTGCGGGTCGACCGGCCCGGGAAACTGTGGATTGGTGCCTTTCCGTTGGTTTGGGGACTTCGACACGACTCGCAATGGCTCTTATTGAGGGAGCCGCTGAGGTTTGCTGCGGGATCGGTTGTTGAGGGCCGAGGAACGGCGACCCTCCTACTGAGCACCGACTAACCTACTTAGCGGCGGCCCACTTCTTGTAATTGTCAGCAAGTTTGGCGGTTTCGGCGTCGCCGGGGTGGATAACGAGGCGGTAACGGAAGCGGAGTTTCTCGCCGGGGGCCAACTTCATTTCGCCGTTCTTGGTTTTGTCGTTCTCGAAGTCGTGGACCCCAAATGGGTTCGCAGCGAAGAGCCCGTAGGACCGAGAATGCCAGTAGGTGGGATGGCGCGGGTTAGCGGGGTGATCGAAGATCGCGACGCCCAGGGCTTCTCCACTGACGTTGCCTGCGTAGTCGACCCAGGGTGAGCGCTTGCCCCAAACGGCCTTCTCGCCGACTTTGCCATCAGCCGTGCGCATCTTCCCCGTGTGCTTTTCTTCGAGGTCGGTGGTTAGACGGATGGCGAACATCCCTTCTTTGGTGTCGCCGAAGGTAACGGCGGCGGCGGCGGTGAGGGTAATATCGAAGTCAATCCATCGTTCGGTGGGATGCGAATAAAACGTCATGGAACGAACTTCGTCGACGAGGGTATTGCCCTTGAGATCCTGCCAAGCGAAGTTGGCACCGATTACCCCCTTCTTCTTTCCACTGTCGACGGCGGTAATTCGGCGAGTGACAACGATGCCGCGCCCATTGGTTCCGGCCCCTTTTTGATTCTTTTCGTTGGCCCAGAAGTCGATTTCATTCACGAGGCCGTGGGTGAACCAAAGCCCGCGGTGGTGGGGGTGGTCTTTGGCTTCGCCCTCGACGACGTCCATCGGGAATGACCGAGAGACCGTCTTGCCGCCGGCCGTGCGCAGCGGGTGGAGATAGGGCTTCGGGACATCGGTGCCGATGAAGAACTCAGTAAATGGTTTGCCATCGATTTCGACCGAGATACGATCGGTGGTTTGCTTCAATTTCACTTGCGCAAAAGAGGCTGCCGCGAGGGCAATGGCGAGGAGGCCGAGACGGAAATGCATCACCGTTATTTGAACACAGCTGAGGCCCGGATGCAGAAGCGATATGATCGAATCATGACTCGGCGATCTCTTCTCAGTACGACGGCGGTCCTAGCCGCAACTCCATTGGCGGCGGGCAATCGGCTACCCATTAAGAAAGGTGTCCTCGTTTCGATGATGCCCGAAAAGCTGACCTATCGGGAAAAGCTTCAGATGGCGAAGGACGTGGGCTTCGACGCCGTAGAGGGCCAGACGCTGGAAGACCCCGCCGAGGTTGATGCCCTGCGGAAGGCTTCTGAGCAGACGGGCATGAAGATTCACTCGGTCATGAACATGGCCCATTGGAACTATCCGCTGTCGTCTCCGGATCCTTCCGCGGTGGAGCGGAGTATGAAGGGTATGGAGACGAGTTTAGAGAACGCAGCGGCGTGGGGTGCGGACACGGTGTTGCTCGTGCCGGCGGTGGTCAACGACACGGTGCGTTATGCGGATGCCTATGCACGGAGCGTGGTGCAGATTAAGAAGCTTATCCCGAAGGCAGAGAAGCTGAAAGTGAAGATTTGCATCGAGAATGTGTGGAACAAGTTCCTGCTGTCTCCGATGGAGTTCGCTCAATACGTGGATGGGTTTCAGAGCCCCTATGTAGCGGCTTACTTTGACGTCGGCAACATCCTTCTCTACGGGTATCCGCAGGACTGGATCCGGACGTTGGGCAAACGGATCGCGAAGGTCCATTTCAAGGACTTCAAGAATCAAAGCAACGCATTGATTAAGAAGCGGGTGCCGGAGTTCGTGGACTTGCGCGAAGGGGATTTGAACTGGAAGGAAGTCCACAAGGCGTTTGGGGAGATTGGGTACCAGAGCTACGCGACGGTGGAACTAGCGCGCGGCGATGCGAAGTATCTGCGGGAAGTGAGCAATCGGGTGGATCTGATTTTGAACGGCGAGTAGGTCATGAAGAAATTCATCATTGGATTAGTCGTCGGCCTGGCGCTGGCGGGAATGTTTGTGGTGATCGCCGCCTTGGCGATGGCGAAATTTGGCGATGGTAAGCCGACCATCGCCAAGGACGGTACGCTGATTTTGAACCTGGAGGGCGAGTTGCCCGAGAAAGCTGGGCTGGACATGGGGTTGCCGTTTTTGCCCCAGTCTTCTCAGGTGACGGTGATTGATGTTTGGCAGGTATTGAAACGGGCGGCGGTCGATCCGAAGATCAAGGCGGTTGTTTTGATGCCGCGGGGAATGACCGTAGGCTGGGCGAAGTTGCAGGAGTTGCGGGGCGATCTTCTGGAGTTTAAGAAATCGGGTAAGCCACTGCTTGTTTTCTTACGGGCGCCGCGCACGCCGGAGTATTACTTGGCAACGGCGGCCGACAAAATTTACATGGTGCCGGAAGACATGCTTGACATGAAGGGCGTGCGGGCGGAGGTCACCTATTTTAAGGGCGCGCTCGACAAGCTTGGCGCCAAAATGGAGGCCGAGCACGCTGGTAAGTACAAGGACGCGCTCGATACCTATACCCGGGCTGGGATGACCCCGGAAACCCGCGAGGTGCTGAACTCCGTTTTGGATGGATTGTACGGCAATTTGGTAGAGACAATAGGCAGCGCGCGGAAGATGTCCGTTGACCAGGCTAAGGCTGCAATCGACCAGGGTCCGTTCTTGGCTGAACAGGCGGTGAAGTTAAAATTAGTCGATGCCGCGCTTTACGAGGACCAGTTTTTCGACGAAGTAAAGAAGGCGCTGGGGGGCGCGGAGGTTAAGCGGGTTGCCTTGACGGACTACTTGAAAGCAGGAGGATCCGAGGGCAAGAGCAAGGTGGCGATCATTGTGAGCGACGGAGCAATCGTGCGCGGGGGGGCGAGTGGCAACGCTTTCGGAGAGGACGGTTCCATCACCGTTGCGAATTCGCTGAAAGTACTGCGCGAGGTGGGGGCAGACGAATCGATTCAGGGCGTGATTCTGCGGGTGGACTCTCCCGGCGGCGACGCGGTGGCTTCCGATGAGATCCTCCGCGAAGTGAAGTTACTGAGCAAGAAGAAGCCGATGGTCATTTCGATGTCGGATGTGGCGGCGTCTGGAGGCTACTATATCTCGATGACCGGAGACCCGGTGATTGCCTACCCGAATACGATTACAGGCTCGATAGGGGTTATTTATGGCAAGGTGAATTTGAAGGGGCTCTATGACAAGCTCGGTGTGACGAAGGACTTGATTCAGCGTGGTCAGAATGCGGCGATCGATTCGGAATACTACGAACTGACGCCAGGCGGCCGGAAGAAGCTCCGCGACGGGGTAGAGGAGGTTTACAAGACTTTTGTGGGGATTGTGGCTGAGAGCAGGAAGAAAAAGTTTGAAGAAATCGACGAGTTGGCGCAGGGGAGGGTTTGGCTGGGGAGCCAAGCCAAGGATCGATCGCTGGTGGATGAATTGGGAGGACTTGACCGGGCAGTCGAGTTGGTAAAGGAAAGGGCAAAGATCGCGAAAACTGAAAAGGTCCGCTTGGTGGTGTTTCCGAAGAAGAAGTCGCTATTCGAACAGTTGCTAAATCAGGGCCAGAGTGTCTCGGCAGAAGCGCGAATGGCGCGGAAGGTAGTGGCTGAGTTTACTGGTGGCCTACCGATAGAACTCTGGCAAACCGGTGGAATGATGAAGTTTATGCCTTACCGAATCACCGTTCGGTAGGTCTAGAAGGCGCGGCTAGAACGGATTCCGGCATCTTGGAGAACATTGGCCATTTTCTCGAGTGCAGTCTTGTGAATCTGGGAGACGCGGCTTTCGTTTATTCCCAACATGCCGCCGATCTCTTTCATCGTCAATTCATTGGAGTAGTAGAGAAACACAACCTTTTGGTAGCGCTCGGGAAGGGTCTTCACGGCGGTGGCCAATACTCCGCGGAGTTCTTCATGGGCGCAGATCCGATCGGGCTGGCTTTCCGCTTTCGCCGGAAAATCAGGAGCGGGCATGTCTTCCTGCTCAGCGGGGCGGCTTGATGCTGAAACCAACCCGACGTTCCGAAGGTCCAAAACCATCTGCCGCCAGCGGTCCACTTCAACGCCCATGCGCTGCGCTAGTTCCGCTTCCGAAGGAGACCGCTGTAATTCACCCGTCAATTCCCGTGTGGCGTTCTCGATTTGTTTGTGTCGACGGCGGAGGTCACGGCTTGCCCAGTCTAGTTGCCGGAGGCTGTCGAGGATGGCACCCTTGATTCGGTGCTTCGCATAGCTGGAAAACGAAACCATCTTCTGGTCATCGTATTTGGTCGCTGCGTCGAAGAGTCCCAGGATGCCAGCGTGCACTAGGTCGTCGAGATCCACATGGACCGGCAAGTTCTCGTGAACCCGAACGGCGATGGCTTTGACGAGCGATAGGTGCTCTAGAATGATGGCGTCGCGCTTTTGGTTGTCGATCGGACTAGTCGGAGCAAGAGTGGCAGCAGCAGTAGCGGTGGACATCGGTCGTTCCTCGGGCATTCGATTGGGATTTTTACTGCGCCGATCCGGAGAAGGCGCAACCTCGGTAGTGCATCCTGGGGACCAACGCTGTGTCGAGACTGGGGGTGTAGGTAGAGTGCTCATGTCAATCGAGGCCAAAGATCTGATAAATAGGTATTTAGTCGTTTC
>JBBRIO010000393.1:0-5401 GCA_038220855.1 Bryobacterales bacterium
ATCAGCCGCACGCCCATCTTGCTCGAATGCGTGCCCAGCGCCAGTGTCCCAGCCGCCAGCATGGCCAACGCCCTGATCATCGGGTCCATGTCCCCGGTCGCGCCCAGGGCCAGCAGCGCCCCGCCAACAGGCCGTATAAACGTGTGGACCCCATCCCATATCGGAGTAAAGAACGGCACCTTGTCCGCAATGAATTCCGCCGCGTACATCACTCCGGCCACGGTTAACACCGCCGGATGGGCCAGAACCTGCAAGTCGACGGGTAACTGCGGCAGCCATCCATACCGGATGCCCAAACCCGTCACCAGCACGGCGGCATAAAGATTGAGCCCGGCCCCAATGGCCAGACCAAGGATCTGAGTCAGAATAGCGACAGAAAACACAGATTTATGACCTCGCTTGAACCATCCTAAACCCAAACAACAGGATCATGGCCCCGACCACGGACATCAGAAAGCCCGCCGGCTGGCCGGGCAGGTACAAGCCCAAAGCCTGGCCAAGATAGGAGCCGACGAAGGATCCGGCAATGCCTAACAAAATCGTGATAATGAATCCCGCCGCGTCGCGGCCAGGCATCAAAAACCGAGCGACTAATCCAATCACAAAGCCAATGACGATCGTGTAAATCATTTGAAAAGATTCTCCGTAGGAACAGATCGATTTAGGCCGCTCCGTGTTTCTTCATCCAAGCCCGTAATTTCAACCAGCCATCCTTGGCCGCCGCTTCATTGTAGGTGGGCCGGTAGTCGGCGTGGAATCCATGGTCCGCTTCGGGGTAAACCGCGATCTCGCTCGGCCGACCCGCCGCCAGTAAGGCCGCGCGCATCTTTTCCACCGTCTCCGCCCCAATCCCCCGGTCCTTCGCCCCGTACAGCCCGAGCATCGGCACCGTGATCGAACCGGCGACATCCTCTGGATGTTTCGGCGTCATCGCATTCGTCTCTCCGGCCAACCGGCCGTACCAAGCCACCCCGGCCTTCAACTTCGGGTTATGCGCCGCATAGAGCCAAGTCACCCGCCCCCCCCAACAAAAGCCCGTGATGCTCAACTTCTTCCCGTCACAATGGCCGGTCTTGCTCGCGTAGGCTAGCGCCGCATCCAGGTCACTCATCACTTGGCTATCCGGCACCTTGGCCACGATTTGGAAGACGTCCTGGATGTTCTCCAGCTTCGCCACATCGCCCTGCCGCGCGTACAGCTCCGGCGCAATCGCAAACCAACCCGCCTTGGCAAAACGCCGGCAGACGTCCTTGATGTGTTCATGCACCCCAAAGATCTCCTGCACCACCAGCACCACCGGAAACCGCTTCCCTTTCGCCGGCATCGCCCGATAAGCCGGAATCTCGCCGTCCGCCACCGGGATCTTCACCTCGCCAGCCGTGAGTCCAGCCGAGTCGGTCAAAATCGTCGCTGCCGTAGTTGGCTGTACCGCCAAAGCGAACCCCGCCGCGAGCGACGTGACGAAGAATCGGCGGTTCGGCGGATCAAGTTCAGAATTCATTTGACGGCGATAGTAGCACGTTCGTCCTATCGCGTTAAGCGATCGCCTTAGGAGCCTAAACGGTACTCCTTAGAAGCCGCTAAGGATGGGACCCCAGAAACGCGCCTAGGGCAAAAAATACACTCTTTTGCTGGGCTTTTCGACACACATTCTATTGTAGAGTCGAGTCAAGCCATGAAACTTTTGTCTTCCTATAGCGTGCTGCTTCTGGCGGCTTGCGGCCCACTTGGCGCGATCACCATCCAGAACACCTCCACGCCCGGCTACGTCACCGGAAACTCGGTCTACACGGGCGTTGCTAGCATTATCGGCAACTACACCGCCGGCGGCTCGTTTAGCTGCACGGGTGCCCTGGTTTCTTCCACGATCATCCTCACGGCCGGCCACTGTGTGGCCCCGGCGAACAGTTGGAACGTCACGTTCCAGACCGCGTCCGGGAACACAACCGTTGCTGTTGTCAGCAGCCAGGTCCACGACGGCTTTCAGAATCGCCCGGCGCCGAACTCGGGTATTCAACAATACGATATCGCCATTCTCCGTCTGGCCACCCCCGCCCCGATTGACGCTGTGGTTTACGGCATCACCGATGGCTCCTTCGCGCTGAACTTCAGCAATGCAAGCGGCACAGTCGTCGACATGGTCGGCTATGGCATCGGAGGGAACCCGTCCGGCGGTCTCGCCGGCGCGACCCGGCGATACGCCCAGAATCGGCTCGAAGGGATCCTCCCCGGCCAAGTCGACGCGCCGTTTTTGACCTCGCAGGACTTTTCTTCAGCCTCCGAACCGGGCGGTTACGGGATCATTGGAGCGGGCGATTCGGGCGGGCCGATGTTCTTCAACAACCTCATCATCGGCGTGGCCTCCGCCAGCACGATACCCCAAACGGGCGGCTCAGGGACCTATACAACCGGCACCTACAACGGTCTTCACACGAGCCTCTACGACGCTTCCACCCGCAATTGGACCAATGCCGCCTTCGGCTTTGCGGTCCCGGAACCGTCGAGCTATCTGCTGTTCGGCAGCGGCCTGGCGGTGTTGGCCTTCTTCCGTCGCCGCCGTTAGCGCTCGGGAGCCAGAATCGCGATGTCCTTGAAGTAAACCTCAAGCTCCTTCCGCGGGTTCAACTGCAGCGCTAACCTTCCGCTCTTTCGACCCGGATCGTTCTTGAACTCGCTCGTCTTCACGTCGTTCACGTGCATCGTCAGATCTCCACCGTGGGCGTGGATGACCAGAGTATTGAACTCGTTCGGCCGAAAATAGTCCATCTTCTCCGCCGGCCCCGTGTGCAAAATCCAGCCCCGCGCACCCCGCCCGGGCTCCTGTAAACTCCCGGCATCCCGCGTCGGATCCACCTCCACCTCGTAGCCCATTTTGTTCACCTCGGTGCCGTTGTCCGGATCCCCCATCCGGAAGAACACCCCGCTGTTGCCCTGCACAATCTTGTACCGCAATCGCACCGTAAAGTCCTTCCACTCCTCATTCCAAATCAAAAACCCACGTTTCTGCTCGTCCGGCGTCACCCGTCCGGCCAACACCCCGCCCGTCACCGTCCACTCCCCGCCCCCGTTCTTCACCCAACCCTGCATCGTCTTTCCGTCACCCAGCGGCTGCCAGGCATGCTTCCCCAAGTCCTGGATCCGCAAGTTCCGCCAGCGGACCTGCGCCGGACTATCGCCCTTAAACGCATGCACCTGCAGGGCGATAAACCCGTCCAGATCCACCGAATCCACCAAATCCGCCGCCGGCACGCCGTTCACTGTCACTTTGATGTGATCGCCCATCGCCTCCACCCGATACTTGTTCCACTGGTTGTCTTTAAACGCTTTACTCGCCGCCGGATCCTGGGCAACATTGGCTAGCCATCCCCGCCGCGCCTCGTCATAGATCCCGCCCGACACACCCGCCTTCTCATTGGCGATCTCTACTTGATAGCCGTAAACCCGGCCCGCGGGCTGCTTCCGTTCCACCATCGCCGTGCCGTTGAAAGTCCTGACTGCTGTCTCGACCCCGTACTGGTGCGACCGGATCTGTACGCCCGAATTCAGCCGTGGATCCACCTGCACCTCAAACTCCAGCACGAAGTCGCCGTAGCTCTTCTCCGTGCAGAGAAATGAGTTCGGGCTCCCTTCGGCGGTCGTGCCAACAATTACGCCCTTCTCTACTTTGTAAGGCGCACTCCCGTTGCATTGCTTCCAACCCTTCAAACTCTTGCCGTCAAACAGCGGCGTCCACGTCGGCGCCGCGGCCAAAACGAGCGACGATACAAGACCCAGCAGCCATACTCTCACTTGCCCACCTCGTCATAAAGCCCCGGCAACGCCCGCGCCAACAACCGGCCCGGCTCCCAGCCCAGCGGCTTCGGATCAAACGCTTTCACGGCATCGTCCTTAGACAAGCCCTTCGACCGCAAATCCTTCATCTGTTTTGCCATCGCCGCGATCTTGTTGCGATACTCGCGCAGGTCCGCTTTCTTCAAAACTGGCCCGTGACCCGGAATTACCGTATCGAAATCCAATGCCAACGCTTGATCGAGCGTCTTCACCCATTCCAGCGCCGAACCGCCGCTCGAATAGTCAATGAAAGGCCCCGCCACCGAATACAGGTCACCCATGTGAACCACCCGATGCTTGGGCAAAAACACCACCGCGTCGCCATCGGTATGACCGCGGCCGAAATGCATCGCGCGCACCTCCGCCCCCCCCAATCCCACCGTGATCCCGTCCCGATACCCGATCCGCGGCACCCCGGGCATGGCATCCTTGATCATCCGATCCCGCGCATTCGCATGGGCCAAAATCTCGGTCGGCTCTTTGGCCATCATCCCCGCGTTGCCGCCGGTATGGTCCCCGTGGTGGTGGGTGTTGAACAGGTAGCGAATCGGCCTATCGCTCAGCTTCTTGGCCGCTTCATAAATCTGCGGAACGTTCGGCGCAAATTTATCGTCGACGATGATCGTCCCCTCGCTCGTCGTCAATAAAGCGACGTTACCGCCGGAACCCTCCAGCACGTGCAGGTCGTCCGTAATCTTGATCAGCGTCAGCGGTTGCGGCGGCGGCAACTGGCTCCAAGCCAACGCTCCCGCCAGCCCAGCCAGCGCCAATCCGAGTGCCCGAGTATTCCAAAGGTTCATAGCCGAAAATCATACCAGACTCTTAGCCCAGGAACGACCACTAGGGGTTGATAATCGCCCGCTCTCGCAAGCCTTCCGGCACTCGGTCCGCGTCCCCGGCGAAGTAGAGGACGAGCGCATTCTCCGGCGTGTCGTCCGCGCTCATCGGGGGCTCCAAGAGCTCGGCGTCCACCACCGCCAAGTAGGCGAGCACGCCGTAAACATCCGTCTCCGCCGGCACCGCCAACTCTCGCCGCTGCGTCTTCAATCGAACATTGATGCCCAACCGCGTCAACTCAAACATCTGGGCCGCCACGGCCCGTACGGCCATCTCGAATCCGGGACTGCTCCAACCGCCCAGGTCGAGCCAGAACTCGACGTCCTGCTGCTCTTCCACAGCAAACTCCCGCAAATACATCTCCCCGTGCCGTGCCGAACTCCGCCAATCAATGTGCCGGGCGTCCTCCTGCGAATGATAAGGCCGCAGTTGGTGAAACTCCGTCCCCCGCCCCCGGCGGCGCGCCTCGGCCTCCGCTAATAATTCCGCAAATACCGAATTCTCCAAGTAGTAGCTCCGCAACTCCGGATACACCAGCACCTCGGCCAGCAAAGTCACCTTCGCTCTCCGCTCGGCAAACCCGAACGGAAATCGCGACGTAAACTGGAACCCGTTCTCCCGATACATTCCCCGGCGATCGAACCGCACTTCGGCATAAAACTCCACCGCATGGCCCGAAGCGATCAACGGGATAAACACTGGTTTGCCCATCCCATTCCGATCCCGGCTCGAC
>JBBRIO010000394.1:0-5399 GCA_038220855.1 Bryobacterales bacterium
GAAGCGATGGCGGCTTTGGTTGAACCCGTGGGGGAGATCGATCCCACCACCGAAATCCAGCCGGAACCAGAAAACGGGGAAGAGATCGAACCCGAACCGGAGGTCGTAACCTACTCCGACGTCGACCTCAAGGCGATCCTCGAAGCCGTGATCTACGTCACCGAGGAGCCACTCGAAGCCAAGCAGATGGCGGCCGCCCTCCACGAGCCCATCGCCCGGATAGAGACCGTGCTCGCCGAACTAGTCGCTGACTACGCCCGGCCAGAACGCGGACTCCAGATCAAGGAGATCGCCGGCGGCTTCAAGATGGCAACCAAGGCCGAACTGCACGACCAAGTTCGCCTGTTCGTCAAAAACCTCAAGGCCCCGTTGAAGCTTTCGCTCGCAGCGCTCGAGACCTTGGCCGTGATCGCCTACAAGCAGCCGATCACGGCACCTGAGATCATGGAGATCCGCGGCGTCCAAGGCGGAGGCGTCCTCAAGACCCTCCTCGATCGGAAACTGGTCCAGGTCGCCGGTCGGAAAAACGTAATCGGAAAACCGATTCTATATAAAACGAACAAGGAGTTCCTGGTGCAGTTTGGTCTGAGTTCACTGAAAGAGTTGCCCTCGCTCAAGGAGTTTGAAGAGCTACGGCGCCTCGCTTTCAGTGAGGAAGAGGCCGAAGCTACCTCCGAAGCGCTGGAGCAGAAGGCGGCCCCCGAACAGCCAGCAAACGAACAGCCATCGACCGAGCAGCCAGTCACCGAAGAGCCAACGCCGGTAACGGAGCAAGTGTAATGCAGGAGCGATTGCAAAAGATCCTCTCGAAAGTCGGTATCACCAGCCGACGCAAAGCCGAGCAGTTAATCCTCGAAGGCCGCGTCAGTGTTAACGGCGAGATCGTCGTCGAAATGGGCTCGAAGGCCGATCTCGAAACCGACCACATCAAGGTGGACGGCAAGCTGATCAAAAAGCCGAAAGGCTTACTCTACATCGCTCTGAACAAGCCTTCTGGCTACGTCACCACGATGTACGACCCCGAAGGAAGGCCCACCGTCAGCCAGTTAATGAAGGGCTTAAAGGAGCGGGTCTACCCCATCGGACGGCTCGACTACGCCTCCGAAGGCCTTCTGCTGCTCACTAACGACGGCGAGTTCGCCAACAAAGTCATGGCCGCGCACAGCCAGTTAGTCAAAACCTACGTTGTCAAAACGACCGGCAACTTGACCCACGACCAGGAAGACCATTTCCGCCGCGGCGTGCCGCTCCACGGGAAACGAACCGCCCCCGCCGGACTGAAAATGATTAAGAACCAGGAGAACCCCTGGTACGAAGTACAACTCATCGAAGGCCGTCAGAACCAGATCCGCATGATGTTCCGTTACTTCGGCCGTCTCGTCGAGAAGCTCAAGCGAGTCAAGGTCGGATTCCTCGAATTGGGTGAATTGAAGCAGGGTGAATGGCGGTCCTTGAATCCCAAGGAAGTCGCGAAATTTCGCCGGATTTTGAAGTTAG
Source organism: Bryobacterales bacterium (assembly GCA_038220855.1). Lineage (GTDB taxonomy): Bacteria > Acidobacteriota > Terriglobia > Bryobacterales > Bryobacteraceae. The sequence goes on from JBBRIO010000394.1 coordinate 1,498, forward strand.
AAAAGTTGGTGGCTACCAGTGAATGACGACGCTCTCAGAGACCTCTTTTCGCGGGTGAGAACCATCGCGATTGTCGGCCTGTCGAACACGCCGAAACGACCGAGCGCCGCTGTCGCGGAGTTCATGAAGCGGGTCGGATACCGCATCATCCCCATCAATCCGGGCGAAAAGACCGTCATGGGCGAAAAATCCTATCCGTCCCTCTCGGCCGTCCCCGATCAAATCGACCTCGTCGACGTCTTCCGGACCAACGACGCGGTCCCGGGCTTGCTCGCTGAAATGCAGCAGTTGGGGCTCAAAGATGCTTGGCTCCAGGAAGGCGTCACTTGCGACGCCGTGCCCAAAGGCATGCGCGTGGTTCAGGACAAGTGCCTGGCGAAAGAGTACCAGCGCCTGTTTGCTTAAGGCTTAACGCCCGGCGCTGGCCCCAATTCCGCCCTTCAGGTTGTTCATCATCGTGAGCATCGGGGGCACTAGCGTGACGATGAACACCACCGGAAGAATGAAAACGATTGTCGCCAGCACCATCTTGATTCCGGCCTTACCCACCATCGCCTCGCCGCGCAACCGCCGCCGCGAACGCAGCGAATCCGCGTACACCTTCAGTGCCTGGGACAAGCTCGTGCCGAACCGTTCACTTTGAATAATCATCGCCGCGAGCGACTTGATGTCTTCAATCCCCGTCCGCCGCACCAGTTGCTGAAACGCCTTGCTGCGATCCTGACCGGCCTTCACCTGCATCACCACCGTGAAAAACTCACCCGATAACTCGGGATAAATGAACTGCATCTCCTCGCAGACCCGGGTCAACGCCTGGTCCAGCGCTAAACCGGTCCCCAAAACAATACCGAGTAAGTCCACCGTATCCGGCAGTGACTCCTGCAGCCGATTCCGATACCGCTTCATCAATCGATAAAGCACCTGCTTCGGCAGCAGCCAACCCAACAAAAAGGCGGGGGCCAAACCCAGCGCGCGAGAGAAAATCGGCTTATCATCCGGCTGCACAAACCAGGAAGCCAACAGCAAAATCAGCAGAAAAATCAGATTGAACATCGCATAGTAAGCCACCGCTTCGCGCTTCCGAACTCCCGCTTGACGCAGTAACTGCTCGCTCTCCTCCAGCACGCTATCCACGCCCGGCACCAAGTTGATGATGAACAGAAATCGTTCCCAAAAGCCGGTTCCGAACTGCCGCTTCGGCTGACGGGAACTCGTCCCTCGACTCACGGACATCAGAATGTCCAACCGGTCTTCCAGCGGATTCTCCACCGGCTGCATCAGTTGGAACCCACTCCACAGCAGAGCGGCCACCGCAGCGAAACAAAGGATAAAAAAGAGTGTGAAAATCATATCTTGGGGCTCGACAACTTACGAATCACCAGAATCCCTAGCGTCTCAGAAATCACGGCATAGGCGAAAAACTTACTCCCAACTTCGTCGTTCACCAAAATATCGATATACTCCGGCTTCATCACCCACAGGGCCATCGCAAAGAAAATCGGCATACCGCAAAGCAACGCCGCCGACCACCGCTGCTGTGCTGTGGCCGCCTTCATCTTCTCTTGCAACGCCAACCGCTCGCGCACCAAGGTCGACAGGTTCTCCAGCACACTCACCATGTTCGCGCCCGTCTGCCGCTGCAGAATCAAACCCGTAATGAAAAACTTCAAATCGATAAGCGGAATTCGTTCGCCCAGGTTGTGTAATGCCGCGTCCAAAGTTGACCCCAGCGACATCTCCTCCATCAACTTCTTGAACTCCTGCTTCACCGGATCCGCCGCTTCGGTTGAAATCGTCTCGAGACCCGACTGAATGTTATGTCCCGCCTTCATCGACCGGTTAAACAGGTCAATCGATTCCGGCAACTGATGCTCGAACTTCGCCAGCCGCGCCGCTCGCTTCTGCAGAACGAAAAACACCGGGATGAACCCAATCAACCCCGAGAACAAAATCCGAATCAGAAACTGCGGGATAAACAATCCCAACAGAAAGTAGAAAACGACTAACAAGATGATACAAACGCCTATAATATCCGTCGCCCGATACTTCAAATCTCCCTGTTGAATCCACTTCTGAATCCGACCCACAACCCCGCCCCAACTGAACACTTCGGCCAAAAACGCAAACGAACCGCGTTCCTCCCGCCGAACCAAGTCCCCCCGCCCCGAAGGGCGCACGCCATTCCGTGCCCTCAATTCCCGTAAGCGAGATCCGAGTACGTCCGCCGCCTGCTGCTGGGGCACCCGATAGACGTAGTAACCGGCCGCTAAAAACGCCGCGCTGAAAATGATAAAAGAGACAAAGAAGAAGCCCATCTAGTCAACCACCTCGTGGACCTCATCGTAGATCGAATCGTTGAGCTTGGTGCCGTAGGCCTTAATCCGCTGCGCCACGTGCGGCCGATAGCCCATCCCGCGGAAACGCCCCAACACCCGTCCGCCCGCCGAAATGCCTTCCCGCTCAAACACGAAGATATCCTGCATCTTCACCATATCGCCTTCGATCCCCACCACTTCCGCAATCGAAACCAACTTACGCGTTCCGTCCGTCAAACGGGAACAGTGCACCACTAACTGCACCGCGCTCGCCAGCATCTGCCGAATCACCCGGTCCGGAATCGAAGAACTCGCCATCATCACCATCGTCTCTAACCGCGAAAACGCATCGCGACCAGTGTTGGCGTGGGTCGTCGTCATCGAACCATCATGGCCCGTATTCATCGCCTGCATCATGTCCATCGCTTCCGGTCCACGGCACTCGCCAATCACAATCCGTTCCGGACGCATACGCAGCGCGTTGATCACCAAATCCCGCTGCGTAATCGCCCCGGCCCCTTCGATGTTCATCGGCCGCGTTTCCAACCGCACCACGTGGTCCTGCGCCAAGGTCAACTCGGCCGTGTCTTCGATCGTCACAATACGCTCGTCTTCGGGAATGAACCTCGACAGCGTATTCAGCATCGTCGTCTTGCCCGAGCCCGACCCGCCAGACACGACAATATTCAACCGAGCCTTCACCGCCCCGGCCAGGAATTGGTACATCCCTTCGGTAAACGTTTCCAACTTAATCAGGTCTTCAATCGTCAACTGCCGCTTGCCGAAGCGCCGAATCGACATCACCGGACCGATCAACGAAAGCGGCGGGATCACCGCACACATACGGCTGCCGTCCGCCAACCGGGCGTCCACAATCGGCGACGAGTCATCAATTCGCCGGCCAATGTTAGATACAATCCGGTCAATAATCATCCGCAAATGCGCCTGATCTTTGAACCGAATATTCGTCTCCACCACCTTCCCATTCCGTTCGACATAAATCGAATCCGGGCCGTTCACCATGATGTCGCTGATAGTCGGGTCCTTGAACAGAATCTCTAACGGGCCCAGACCGAAAATCTCGTCCAGCACCTCTTCGATCAGCCGATCGCGCTCGGAATGCGTCAGCGGGATGTTCTCTTCCCGAACGATTCGCTCGATATGAATGCCCAACTGCTCGCGAACGCCCTCCTTGTTCAGCGTCCGGAGCTGGTCCGGCGTGAGCAGCAGCAGTAGCTTCCCATGGACCTTCGAGCGAATCGTATTCCATCGGTCATTGCCGGAGGTGGGCCGAACTGGAGCGCGGCTAGACATGCTGGGTTACGCCGCCTGCTCCCGCTTGCCGGCCGTCGCCTTATCCACAAACGCCCGCAACGTCTTATCCATCTCCGCAAACGTCTGCCGGTCGGTAACCAGCGGCCGAGCTTTGTTGATACTCGCCAACACCGCACCCGACTCCGGAACCCCATAAAAAATCGGCTGGTTCAACGTCTGTTTCACCTGGTCGAGCCCCGCAATCAGCCCGCTCGGCTTCTTCTGATACTTGTTGACGACGATCTTGCTCTGGTCCTGCGTATAGCCCACCCG
>JBBRIO010000395.1:0-5385 GCA_038220855.1 Bryobacterales bacterium
CCGAGTACGCCCTCTCGAACTCCTTCGCCTTCGGAGGGCTCAACGCCGTGCTTCTTTTCCGCGCCTATCGCGGCTGACGATACTCGAGCGTCTCGGCCACGCTCGTCCGGTCCTTCGGGAACACTTCCAACCGAAAAATTACCGTCGACGGCGAACTCCGGTAGATCAACTGCCCCGCCTGCAAGTCGTTGAAGCTCAGCTCAATCCGCCGACTGTCATCACCTGCCAAAATCGTCATCACCCCCCGGTTCGCATTCCGCACCGCCGGAGCCGTCCGATCCCAGCTTACGACCAACCGATCCTCCAAACGTTGCACCCCCAACGCCAGATTCCAAGCCTCTAAATACGGATTCGCCGGCGTCCGTGGCCGCATGCTAATCGCAATCTGGAACCCCAAAATCACCCCCAGTAGCATGAAGATGAACGACAGCGGAATCCAAACCCATCCACTCCGCGCACCCTTGGCTTTCGGCGGGAGCACCGGTGCCGGGACGGCAATTTCGGCCCCGGAAATCGGACCGGGCCCTATCCTCGATCCCCCAATCGGCCGCTCGCTAGCCTCCGCCGCCGCTTGCCGATTCTGCCCAAAACGCGCTGCCGCCGCCTGCCGGTCAACGGTGGAAACACCGCCCCCCAGCTCCTTGCGCCGAAACGGAAACTCCAAATACGACGATTCGCTGTGGATCGACCCGCCTTCATAAAAGAAAAAGCCCGCCACACTCGCCCGCGTCGCGTAAGGCTTGACGATCAACGACACCAAATCCCGCTCCGGAAAATACTCGTCGAGCAACGTGAGGTCTTCCACCCCCAATTGCAAACCGTCCCGCGTGTGGCTTCGATAGTAGCCCACAATCTGCGTCGAACCCGCCTGCAACCGCTCGATCGTCTCACTCCAAAGCACCAGGTCGTTGGCAGACAGCAGGTACGACGGACCCTGCGCGTGCTCACAAGCCACCGGCGCAAAGTCAAGAATCTGCACCACCAACTGGTCACCCATCTGGCCCCGCGTACCCAATAAAAACCCGCCCACCTCCGCGCCACGACGCGGAACGGCGCCGAATCCTTTCATCACCTCCAGGATCATCCGATCCACAACATCAAACTGCAGTTGGATCGCAATCGGCTTTTGCGGCGGCTGCCAGGAATAGAAAGGGATTTTGGGGGCGTTTCCGAATGCGTCGGGGTTCAAGGGTGTCGACTCCTCACAGGGTAAATCTCTTCAAGTATAGTCAGGGAAGTGTCTGGAGTCTTGTATTTGATTGCAACGCCGATCGGCAACCTGGAAGATATGACCATCCGCGGCATTCGGCTGCTGCGCGAGGTCGACGTCATCGCCTGTGAGGATACCCGTCATACCCAACGTTTATTGGACCATTTCGAGATAACCACCCCCTCAGTCAGCTACCACGAGCACAACGAAACCTCTCGCGCCAACCAGCTCGTCGAGCGAATTCTCGGCGGACAATCCGTCGCCGTCGTCAGCGATGCCGGAACCCCCTTGATCTCGGACCCCGGATACCGCGTCGTCCAAGCCGCCCTCGAGGCCGGCATTACGATCGTCCCCATCCCCGGCGCGTCCGCCGTCCTCACCGCTCTGGCCGGCTCCGGCCTCGCCACCGACGCGTTCTGCTACGCCGGCTTCCTCCCCCCCAAACAAGGGCAGCGGCGCAAGACCCTCGAACTGTGGGGTGCCGTCGAAGCCACGCTCGTCTTCTACGAAGCCCCCCACCGCATCCTCGAATCCCTCGACGATATCGCCGCCGTCCTCGGAGACCGCTCCATCGTCGTCGCCCGGGAACTCACCAAACTCCACGAAGAGTTCCTCCGCGGACGCGTCTCCGAGGTCAAAGCCACCCTCTCCCAACGAGCCGTGCAGAAAGGGGAAATCACCCTGCTTATTTCCCGCGAAAAGGCCGCCACCGGCCTCGTCGTCCCGGTAAAGGAAGCCGTCCGCCGCCTCATCAGCAGCGGCGTCGATCGCATGAACGCCATCAAGCAAGTGGCCAAAGAACGAGGCCTCGCCAAACGCGAGGTCTACGATGAATTGGAGCGATAATTAAGGGCACATGCAAGGCATCAGGAAGCTGACAGACCAAACCTTTGACGTGGCCGTCATCGGAGGTGGCATCATCGGCGCCGGCGTCGCGCGCGACGCCGCCCTGCGTGGCCTCTCGGTTGCGTTAGTCGAGAAGGGAGACTTCGGCAGCGGCACCACCTCCGGCTCCACCCGGCTCATTCACGGCGGCCTCCGCTACCTGGAAATGTACGATTTCGGCCTCGTCCGCATGGACCTCCGCGAGCGGGAGATCCTCCTCCGCATCGCACCCCACCTCGTCAAACCCCTCGAATTCCTCATCCCGTTTTACGGCGCGTCGCTCTGGTTTCGCCTCAAAATGCGCGTCGGCATGGCCCTCTACGATCTCCTCAGCTACGACAAGTCGCTCCCCAACCACCGCATGTTGAGCGCCGCCCAAACCCTCGCCGAAGAACCCACCCTCCGGCCCGAGGGTCTCCAAGGCGCCGCCGCCTACTTCGACGCCCAGGTCTCCATGCCCGAGCGACTCTGCCTCGAAAACATCCTCGACGCCGAGCGCCACGGAGCCGTCGTCGCCTCCTACACCGAGGTCGTCGACGCCCGTCGCGAAGGCGATCGCATCGTCGCCCTCCAGATTCAATCCACCGAATCCGGGGAGACCGGAGAGCTAAAAGCCAAGGTCTTCGTCAACGCCACCGGCGCCTGGTTCGACCGCGTTTCGAATCGAACCCACGGCCCCGCCAAACCCCGCCTCCGCACGACCAAAGGCATTCACATCACCTGTGAGCCGATGAACCACAAAGCCAGCGTCCTGTTCTCCCCCGTCGACGGACGCCTCTTCTTCGTCATCCCTCTCCTCGGTCAATGCTGGATCGGCACCACCGATACCGATTTCGACGCCGACCCCAGCACCGTCCGCGCCGACGGCGATGACGTCGAGTACCTGCTTCGCTCCGTCGAACCCTTCTTCCCGAACGTCCGAAAACTCGCCATCTTTTCCTCCAACGCCGGCGTCCGTGCGCTCGTCCGGCAAGAAGGCTCCGCCTCCTCCGTCTCCCGGATGCACAAAATCGAGGAAACCCAACCCGGCCTTATCTCGGTCCTCGGCGGAAAAATCACAGGCTACCGCGCCATCGCCGAAGAGGCAGTCGACGCCGCCTGCGCCAAACTCGGCATCCGAACTCCCGGTCGCACCGACAAAGAGTTATTGCCCGGCGCCCTCGACGACGAAACGCGCAATCTCGAAGCGAACGTCGAACGAGCCGTCGCCCAGGAGCACTGCTGGCACCTCGCCGACTTCCTCCTCCGTCGCCAACCCTCCGCCTTTGCCGACGATCAAGGCCGCGGCCAGGCCCCGCGCGTCGCCGATATCATGGCCAGGCTCCTCGGCTGGAATCCAGCCGAACGCCAAGTCGAACTCGATCGCTTCACGACCGAAGCAGATCGAGCTCTCCTTTTCCGCCAGGAATTCGAACCGTCGGCGCGCCGCTAATTCCCCTCCGTGTCGGCCTTCGCCATACGGAACACCATCCAGAGGACTGCATCATATCCACTCGCGCCGAAACAGCAAGAGCGCGGCCACGACTTTCCTCCCAAACTGCCAAGGGGAATTCCGACGCAACGCCCAGCCGAAATCACCCGCTTGCAAACGGCCCCAGAGCTACAATCGTGGGGCAACTCCGATAGACTTCGGGATAATCTTACCCCGCCCACTTCGCTTTTTCTTCACATTCTCGTGAAGTCTGCCGACCGCCACGACGATAGACAGGCAGGGCACAGAAAACGGCCAGTCCCACAACGACAAATCCGAAACCTGACCCCCTCGAAAGACTATGGCGACGATAGAAACCCAGCAATTTGGAACCCTCCAGTTCAGCGACGATGCAATCTTTGAGTTTCCGGAAGGGATACCCGGATTCGAACAGGCGCATCGGTTCGTTTGCGTCGAACGACCAGGGCTCCATCCGATCACTTTTTTGCAGAGCGCAGACGACCCCGGTATCTGTTTCATAACGCTTCCGGCTAAATCTGTCGAGCCGGAATATGAACTCGATCTGGCAAGGGACGACCTGCGGGTGTTAGGATTGGCCCAGATGCAAGAAAGCTTGGCGTGTCTGGCAATTGTCTGCATGCCGCAGGATGCGGCTCCGACAGCGAACCTATTGGGTCCGGTCGTCCTCTCCCGCGAGACGATGCGCGGGGTCCAGGCCATCCGGGAGGACAGCCGTTATTCGGCCGTTCACCCCCTCCGCGCCACCCGCTCGGAGTCGGCTTCCGGCCTGGCCGCCAGAGCAGCATCGGGAGACTCTGAGTGCTAATCATCCGGCGAAGACGAGGCGAGTCGATCACCGTTGGCGATGAAGTAGAAATAGAGATCCTCGAGACCTCACCGACCCAAGTCAAGCTCGGCATTCGCGCCCCGAAACATATTTCGGTCCTGCGCAAGGAAATCTTAGTCACTCGAGAACAAAATCGGGTCGCCTCCGGCTCACCGGCCGTCGACGACAAACTGAATACGCTGGCCGAACAGTATCGAGACAGCGAAGGCGGCGGCGAGTCGCCCGAGCCAATCACCCCTGTAGTCGTATCCCCTGAACCTCTTCCAGTTGATCCGAAGCGCCACTCCTAAAGCGCTCTCGGCCATCCCCTAACCATCGACCAAACAGACGTGGGCTGACGCCAACGGCGCCGGACTGCGTCCACGGGAACGGATTCCCGCATCCCCCATCCTCTGGCCCTCGCCAGAGCTGTTTCAAGGAGTGAAACATGTCTTTTCGCATCAATACGAACATCGCTTCGCTGCAATCGCGGGAGTATTTACGCACCACCAGCGAGGAGCAGGCCAAGGCCATTGGACGCGTCACGTCAGGCCTGCGCATCTTGTCAAGTGGCGACGACGCGGCCGGGCTGTCGATCGCCAACAGCTTCCGCAGCGACCAAGCGGTGCTGCAACAGGGTATCCGTAATGCCAACGACGGGCTCAGTACCCTCCAAACCATCGACGGCGGCATTAACAACATCAGTAAGCTGCTCGACCGCGCGCGAACCCTCGCCACCCAATCGGCCTCAGGAACCTTCACCGGCAGCCGCGCCGTACTCAACACCGAATTCACCAGCGTGATCGCGGAAATCGATCGCCAAGCCCAATCGATCGGCTTGAACACCGGCGGCGAGTTCGCCCGCTCCCTCTCCGTCTTTATTGGTGGCGGCAAAAGCTCAAACGGCATCAACGCCATTCAGAACGGAGCCTCCAATGTCGACCTCTCGAACTCCACCGTTGACGCCAAAAGTCTCGGCCTGAAGGGCTCCCAAGCACAGGGCATTGCCGGTATCGATATCGGCACCGGCTC
>JBBRIO010000396.1:0-5373 GCA_038220855.1 Bryobacterales bacterium
TGCCTTGCGCAGGTCGGAATCCAGGTAGCGTCCCACAAACAGATCCAGGTAGCCGTCGCGATCATAGTCGACCCAGGCGGCGCTGCTGCTCCACCCACCGGCACCAACGGCAGCTCTGGCCGTCACCTCACGGAAGGTCCCGTCGCTATTATTGCGAAAGAGCTGATTACCGCGGTAGCCCGTGACGTAGATATCCAGGTAGCCGTCGTTATCATAGTCGCCCACGGCCACGCCGGTAGCGAACATTCCATTGCCTGCGATACCCGCCTGGGCAGTTACATCCGCGAATTTTCCGTTGCCCAGATTGCGATAGAGCGCATTGCCAGGCGATGGCTTGGCGTGGGCCAGGTCGGCTCCGTTGGCGAAAAACAGGTCGGGCCGGCCGTCGTTGTCGAAATCGATCACTCCCACCCCGGAGCCCAAGGTCTCGAACATGTGCTTCTCGGCCGAAGCCCCGTTTTCGTGGCGAAAGGTAATGCCCGACTCCGCCGCAACTTTGTTGAACTGAACACCGTTGGACTGCACACGTCCGTCTTTGCGGGGCTCTGGTCCGGCGGCCTGCTCGCTGTTGAGAGGCAAGGGCGCGTAAAGCAGCATCAAATTCGCACCGAAGATCAGGAAAGCTTTGCGCAGCATTAGCACGGCCAGAGGCCAATGATATCAGTCGTTGGATCGCTTCGGCGCTACTTGCCGGAAGTACTTGCCGGAAGTAGGAACTTTCTACTTGGCTCCGACACTGCCGCGAAGGATCCGTATTCCCGTGTGCAGGATTCGAAAATGTTGGAGCGACCCGGAGTTTCCGAATAGGGAGCCTGCAATTCAGCCGTAGCGGCCGGCGACGTATTCGGCGGTGCGGGGGTCTGAGGGCTTGTCGAACACGTCCGGGGTGAGCCCAAATTCGACCAACTGGCCAGTTAACATAAAAGCGGAATGGCCGCTCACCCTTCTAGCTTGGCCCATGTTGTGAGTGACGATGAGCGTCGTGTAGACACCCTTCCAGCCGCGGATCAACTGCTCAATGCTCTCAGTGCCGGCCACGTCGAGCGCCGCGCAGGGCTCATCCATCAATATGATCTCCGGTTGCAGCGGCAGCAATCTCGCGATGCAGAGCTTCTGTTGCTGCTCCAACTGCAGGGACAGGGCCGGTTCATTCAGCTTGTCCTTTACGTCGTTCCAAAGTCCGGTTTCCGTCAGAGCCTTCTCGACGGCCGCATCGAGGTCGGTGCGACCGCGGCGGTCGGGCGGGGCATGCAGACGCAAGCCGAAAACGATGTTCTCGTAGATGGAAATCGGCAAGGGGTTGGGGCGCTGGAAAACCATGCCGACCGTCTTGCGCAACTCCAGCAGGGAGACGTCCGGATCGTAAATATTTTTTCCGAGGATATGGACTTCACCCTGCGTTCGCACGGCGGGGATTCGCTCATTGATACGGTTACAACAACGCAGTAGCGTGGTTTTGCCACAGCCCGAGGAGCCAATGAGCGCGACGATGGCGCCGACTTCAATCGAGAGGGTGACATCGTGGAGGGCCTGGAAATTCCCATACCAGAGATTCAAATTGCGCGTTTCGATCGCGTTCATCCGAATTTTCCTTGCACGTAATCAAGGGTCCGCCGGTCGGCAGGCGTGGCGGAGAACATGACGTCATTGGCGGCCAGTTCAACGATTTCGCCTTTGAGCAGGAACATCGTGCGGTCGGCCAGCCGCTGCGCCTGCTGGGTGATGTTGGTTGACAGAATGATCGATAGTTCGTGGCGCAGCTCCCGCAGGACGTCCTCGATTCGCATGGTGGTCACTGGATCGATCGCGATGGAAAACTCATCAAGGCAGAGAACCACAGGGCGGTGAGAAAGCGCGCGAGCGAGCGTCAGGCGTTGCTGCTGGCCGCCTGATAATTTCGTTCCCTCGGTTGCCAGGCGATCCTTCACTTCGTCCCACAGCATGGCTCGTCGCAAACACTGTTCGACGAGGCCATCGAGTTCGGCGCGCTTCGAAATTCCGGCGCAGCGCGGCGCGAAGGCCACGTTTTCGTAAACGCTGAGGGGAAGGCCCACGGGCAGGGGGGTGACCATGCCGATCTTTCGCCGCAAGGCTTCCAAATCCGCGCCGGGGCCGATCAACTCGCCATCCAGGGAAACTGTTCCGGACATTTGGTGGCCAGGGACGAAGTCGACGGTGCGGTTCAGGCAGCGCAGAAGGGAGGTTTTACCCGACTGGGCGGGCCCGATGATGGCGAGGATTTCCTTCTGCGCCAGGTCGAAATTGATGCCGTTTAAGGCAACCTTCCGTTGGTAGGACAGGCAGAGATTCCGGACTTCGAGACGGTTTACCACTTTCTTCTCGACCGCAGAAAAGTTCGCAGCCCGATCGCGGCCGAATTGACGAGGAAGACGAGGGCCAGCAGAACGACCGCGGTGGCGTTGGGAACGGATGGATCGACACCGGGCGTTTGCGTCGAGAGCGTATAAAGATGCATGGCGAGGGCCATGCACTGTTCATCGAGGGCGTAGGGGAATAACGTATGCGGCTGAATTGCTTTATAAAAGACCGCGCCGGTGAACATGATGGGAGCGGTTTCGCCGGCGGCCCGGCTGACTTGCAGGATGATCCCGGTAAGGATGCCGCTGATGGCATTGGGCAAAACTACGGCACGAATCGTTTGCCAGCGGCTGGCCCCGAGATTCCAGCAGGCTTCGCGGAAACTGCGGGGGACGCTGAGGAGAGCCTGCCGGGTGCTGGCGATGATGACTGGCATCGTCATGATGGCCAAGGTCAACGATGCCGAAAGCACCGAAAACCCCAACCGCGAGGCATAGACGAAAGCGCCTAGGCCGAAGAGCGCGTGGACGATACTCGGCACGCCGGCCAGATTCAAAACGGCCATGTTGACGGCGCGATTGAACCAGTTATCTTTCGCGTATTCGGTGAGGTAGACCGCGGCCAGAACGCCAATGGGCGTCGCGACGACCAGCGAGAGAATGACCAGGTAGAAGGTGCCGATCAGGGCCGGCCAGATGCCGCCTTCGCGCATTCCGTGGGTGGGCGCCGTAGTCAGAAATTGCCAGTTTAAGGAGGGGGCCGCTTGCCAGACCAGGTTGCCAACGATGGCTACCAGCGGCAAAAGGATACAGATGAGCATCGCGAGGAAGATGGACCGGGCGATTGCTTCCTGACGGAGTTTCCCCTGGACGGCAGGGGTGGCCGCGAAACGGCTCAATTGCGCCGCTCCCGGCGAATGATGAAGCCGGCACTTAGGTTGACGACGAAGGTGATGAGGAAGAGCAGAACGCCCGTGAGAAACAAGACCTGGTAATGAGTGGATTGGACGGGCGCTTCGCCCAATTCGGCGGCGATGTTGGCGGTGAGGGTCCGCACCGGATCGAGCACGGAGGTGGGGATAGTCAACGCGTGGCCCGTCGCCATGAGGACGGCCATCGTCTCGCCGATGGCCCGGCCAAACCCAAGGAGAATCGCGGCGGTAAGGCCGTTACGAGCCGCGGGAAGCAGTACGCGCCATGTGGTCTGCCAGCGCGTGGCCCCCATGGCGAGGGCGGCTTCGCGGTAGGAGTCGGGTACGGCTTTCAGGGCGTCTTCGGCGAGGGAAACGATAATGGGAACGCTCATCAGCGTCAGCAGGACGGCACCATTCAACATGTTCACGCCGACGTCGGCGTTTGTGAAACGGACGATGAGGCGGCTGGTCAAGGTGAGTCCGGCGAAGCCCCAGACGACGCTGGGGATGGCGGCCAGAAGTTCGACGAAAACTTTCAGGATCTCGCGCCAGCGCGGGGAGCAGAATTCGGAGATGTAGATGGCCGCGCCCAACCCCAAGGGTGCCGCCAGGAGCATCGCGAGCAGCGTGACGCTGAAGGTGCCGGCGATCATGGCGAGGACGCCGTAGCGCTTCGAGACCTCCGACGTGGGATACCACTGGTCACTGAACAGAAACTCGGTGAGGTGGAAGGAGTCGTTGTTCCAGAGCGGCAGCGCTTCGCGGCAGACGAACAAGAAGATGCCGAGTACGAAAAGGGTGGCGCTGATTCCGCAGAGCCGGATGAGGCCTTCGATGAGGAGCTCTTTGCCTTTGCGAAAGCGCTGCGCGGTCAATTTGTTACTCCGTTTCCGTCGGCGGCGATGGGGACATATCCGACATCGGTGACAATTTGCTGGCCGGCGGGGGACCGCACCCAATCGAGATACTTTCGAACTTTGGGGGATGGGTCGCCGAGGGTGTACGCGAGGAGACTGCGGGAGATCGGGTAGTGGCGGGAAAGCACATTGGAGACGGAGGGGTCGTAGGCCTCAGCCCCGGCGGTGCTTTTGACGCGCAGGATTTTGACGTCGCGGGTAGCAAAAGCCATGCCGCTGTAGCCAACCGCGCCCGGCGTCGAGGAGATGAGCTCGACTACCTCTTTCGACCCATTCATGTCGAGGGAGCCGAGTTGGAAGTCTTCCTTGTTTAGTACGTGCTCCCGAAAGAACTCGTAGGTGCCGGAACTGGATTGCCGGTTCACGCGGACGATGCGGTCACGCCCGGACGGGATTCGGGCTCCCAGTTGGGACCATCGGCTAAGATTGCCGTCCACCTTGTAGATTTCGGCCAGTTGGGCGATGGTGATTTCCTCGAGCGGATTTTCGCGATGGACGAAGATGGCTAAGGCGTCGTAGCCGAGGACAAACTCCTGGGGATCCTTGCCGGTATTTTTCCGCGCTTCGGCGGCTTCCTCGGGTTTCAGGTCGCGGCTGCAATTTGCAATATCGATGTTCCCATTGACGAGCGCCGCGATCCCTTGACCCGAGCCGCCGCCGGAGACTTCGACGGCCACGGTGGGATCGATCGACGCGTACGATTCCGCCCAGGCCTGGGCCAGCATTAACATGGTGTCGGAGCCCCGCACGCGCAAGGTGTCGCCACGACGGCTTCGATGCGAGACGCAACTTTGGGTGAGAATAGCCAGGATCCCGATGGCTTGCCGTCTACAGACAGGCATCATGGCTGCGGAATGGGCCTGTCGGGCCCGTCGGGTACTCCGCCCTCGAATCGGGCGGCAACATCAAGTTTGCGCATCATTGAGCGCTTCTTGTCCTGATGGGCTTGCATTCGTCGCAGAATATCGTCTAGAGTCTGCACGGCATTCGCGATATAGGGTCCTTTATTCAGCATTACGCATTCGGCACGCACGCCCATCGCGGCGTCGGTGATTTCCGACCGTGAGGGAGTTCCGTTTTTGACCAGCGATTCCAACACCTGCGTGGCCCATACGACCGGAACATGGGCCGCCTCTGAGATCCAAAGAATCTGTTCCTGGACTTCGGCCATCCGTTGATAGCCGCACTCGATGGCCAAATCGCCGCGGGCGATCATCACTCCGA
>JBBRIO010000397.1:0-5370 GCA_038220855.1 Bryobacterales bacterium
GAAGAAGGTGACTTATCCGCCGATTTCGAGCAACCCGGGGCCCGCGCTCTCTTCAATGCCTGCCTCCGGCGCACCGAAGAACCGGATGCCCCCCCGCCCCGCGTCTCCAGCGAAGTCAACGACATCATCCATCCCTGGCTCATCCGCCTCTCCTCCGTCTTTCTCGATCAGGGCATGTCCTACTGGCCCATGCCCTGCCGCGAAGAAGGCTTCTACCTCGCCGTCCGCAAGCTCCTCTCCCCCCGTGGAGCCCTCTTTCCCTGCGGCCTCGCCGGCCTCGACCACGCCTTCCGCTCCCAACTCGAAAAAAACCGCACTGCCGCTGAAGTCGTCCTCGCCTACCTCGGGCCCGACCAGAGCACCTGGGAACCCCGCTTGCAAAAGGAACTCATGGCCATGCCCGGCTGGCCTGGCCTCTTCTCGGAACTGGAAAAGGATCCGGCCCTCTTCCCCCATGAACCCGTCCCCTGCTCCCTCCTCGATTTCGTCGCCGTTCGCCTAACCCTCGCCCATGTCGCCGCGACTAATAACGAAACGGCGTCTCCGGCCCCCTCCCTCGACGCCCCCGCCGCCCACCTGGCCCGCGCCGCCACCCTCTACGACGCAGCGCGCCTCGTCAACCTTTCCGCCTCCAACGTTTCCAACTGGTCCTCAACCACGTGGTCCCGGTTCGTCACCGAGGTCGAGTCCTTCGACGGATTCGAACGTCGCCGCCTCTACCATGCCGCTTACGAGCGATGGCATGAACAGGAAATCCTCCTCGGCATAGCCAGCCACCGTAAAAATTACCAACCCGCAACCCGCCGCATGCGGCCCGCCGCTCAGGTCTTCTTCTGCATTGATGAACGCGAAGAATCCACCCGCCGCGCCCTCGAAGAGGTCGATCCCCTCGTCGAAACCTTCGCTGCCGCCGGCTTCTACGGCATCGCCGTCGACTACAAAGGCATCGACGACGCCCACGGCGTCGCTCTCTGTCCCGTCGTCGTCAAACCAAAGCACGCCATCCGCGAAACGGCTACCGAAGAAGATTCCCTCCTGCAGGAAAAACGGACTTTCCGCCGTCGCCTCTCCGCCCGCATCAGCCGAACCCTGTTCGTCTCCTCCCGAACTCTCGTCCGCGGAGCCATCAGCACCGCCGTCCTCGGTACCCTCACCTCCATCCCCCTCATCACCAGAATCCTCGCGCCCCGCCGCTACGGCCTCCTCCGCGACGCCCTCAACCGCGCCTTCTTCCCCGTCCCCCGCACGGAGCTAACCCTCATGCGCAACGATGCCGAATCCCAGCATGCCGTCGAAGGCCTGCTCGTCGGCTTTGCCGTCCAGGAAAAGGCCGATCGCGTCGCCGGCGTCCTCGGCCCGGCCGGCCTCACGAAAGACTTCGCCCGCATCGTCGTCACCCTCGGCCACGGCTCCACCAGTCTGAACAATCCCCATGAATCCGCCCACGATTGCGGCGCTTGTGGCGGCCGCCGCGGTGGCCCCAACGGTCGGCTCTTCGCCGCCATGGCCAATCGTCCCGAAGTCAGAAAGGAACTCGTCTCCCGCGGAATCACCATCCCCGCCGATACCTGGTTCGTCGGCGGATATCACGACACCTGCAGCGACGACATCGTCCTCTACGACACCGAACTCGTCCCCGTTACTCACCACCCGGACCTCGCCGCCATCCGCCAGTCCCTCGATCTCGCCCGCGCGCGCAGCGCTCACGAACGCGCCCGCCGCTTCGAATCCTGCTCGCCCAACGCTGACGTCGCCGCCGCCCTTTGGCACGTCGAAGAGCGCTCCGAGCACCTCGCCCAACCCCGCCCCGAATACGGCCACTGCACCAATGCCGTCTGCATCGTCGGTCGCCGCGAGCTCACCCGCGGACTCTTCATGGACCGCCGCGCCTTCCTCGTCTCCTACGACCCCGCACCCGATACGGAAAACAAAAGCCTCGCCGCCCTCATGGGCGCCGTCGTCCCCGTCTGCGGCGGCATCAGCCTCGAATACTACTTCTCCTTCGTCGACAACGAACGCTACGGTTGCGGCACCAAACTGCCCCATAACGTCACCGGCCTCATCGGCGTCATGAACGGCCAAGCCAGCGATCTCCGCACCGGCCTCCCCTTGCAGATGGTGGAAATTCACGAACCCGTCCGCATCCTCTTCGTCGTCGAAACCACCCCCGAACGCCTGGAAAAGGTCATCGCCGGAAACCCCACCATCAAAGAATTCGTCGTCAACCGCTGGATTCGGATAGCCGTCATGGACCCCGCCACCGGGCAAATCCAAATCCGCCGGGACCACGGATACGAGCCCCTCCAAGGCGAAATCAAACCCCTGCCCACCGCGCCCAGCTCCATCGACTGGTATAAGGGAAAGATCGAGCACCTGCCCATGGCATCTATCCAGCCCGCCACCTCCCGGAGTATGAATTGACCATTTCTCAAATGCTCCTGCTCGCCGTCGTCGGGGCACCCGGTGCCGTCTTCGCCCTCTTCTCCCTCCTCTGGTTGCTCGGCTGGACCCCGCCCGAACGGCTCCTCACCCGCGTCACTTCCGTTGTCTACCTCCTTGCAACCGCCGCCGTCGGCTGGCTCGCCTGGTCCCTCCACGCCAGCGGACAAACCGCGATCGCCGTCTCCCTCGGCGATTGGTTCGTCGTCCATGAGTACACCTTCCCACTGGCCCTGCTCGCCGACCATCTGTCGCTGCCCTTCCTCGCCCTCACCGTCATCCTCGTCGGTCTCATCGGTCACTTCTCCGCCACTTACCTCCATCGCGATCCCGGCTTCGAACGCTTCTATATCCTCCTCCACCTGTTCGCCTTCGGTGCCCTCGTCATCTTCTCCGCCGGCTCATTCGATCTCGTTATCGTTGGATGGGAAATGGTCGGCATCACCTCCGTCCTCCTCATTTCCTTCTTCAAAACCCGCCAGGGCCCGGTCCAAGGCGCCCTCCATGTCTTCGTCGTCTACCGTGCCTGCGATATCGGCATCATCACCGCCGCTTACCTCATGCACCACTTCGCCCATACCTCGTCCTTTGTCGACGGCATGCCCCATCTCACCTCCGGCGACGCGACCATCGTCGGCCTCTTCCTCCTGCTCTCGGCCGCCGGCAAATCCGCCCAGGTCCCCTTCTCCGGCTGGCTTCCGAACGCCATGGAAGGGCCCACCCCCTCCAGCGCCATCTTCTATGGAGCCATCTCCATCCACGCCGGAGCCTACCTCCTCCTCCGCTCCCAATCGATTCTCCTCGAATCCACCACCGCCTCCGTCGCCGTCATCATCATCGGCACCCTCACCGCCATTCACGGCACCTTCGTCGGTCGCACCTGCGCCGATGCCAAAACCTCTCTCGCCTACGCCGCCCTCGCCCAACTGGGCGTCGTCTTCGTAGAAATCGGCCTCGGCCTCACTTGGCTTCCTGTCCTGCATATCCTCGGCCACGCCATGGTCCGCACCCTCCAATTCCTCCGCGCCCCCTCCATGCTCCACGATTATCATCAGGTACACGCCGCCGCCGGTGGCCACCTCGGCAAGACCGGCCAACACTACGACTCCTATCTTCCCGAACCCGTTCGCATCTGGCTCTACCGTATGGCCATGGACCGCGGTCACCTCGATACAATCCTCGAAAACGGCTTCATCCAACCCCTCCTCCAACTCTCGAAAGGCCTGGCCCGTCTCGACCGGATCGGCCTGTCGAGCGACAAGACCACCGTCGACAAGCCCCCCAACCTGCCCGTTGTCCTGCGCGCCGAGGAAGGGGTCAGCAATGGCTGATCTCTCCTTCCCCTTAATCACGGCCGCCGTCGGCCTCCCCCTCATCGCTGCCGCCGTCGCCTTTTCGAACGACTCCCGCGCCCGCCTCGCCGGAATCATCGGTGCCGCCGGCGCCACCCTCTGCTCCGCCAAAATCCTCCTCGAAGTCAACGCCGCCCCCGGCCTCCGCCTCGCTGAACCCTGGGCCTTCGGCCTCTTCACCGCCGATTCCCTGAACGCTACTTTCCTTCTCCTCTACTCCCTCCTCACCCTCGGCATCGTCATCCTCGCCCCGCGCCGCGATACCAGCGCCCGCATCACCGGAGCCACCCTCCTCGTTCTCGCCGCCACCCTCTCCGCCTATGGCGCGGACAATCTCATCGTCCTCGGTGCCGCCTGGGTCCTCAGCGCCGTACCCTTCGTCCTCGGGCCGTTCACCGGCACCTGGCGTCCCCGGGCCGGCCTCGCCGCCTCCTGCCTTGCCCTCGTGGCCGCCATCGGCATCATCGCTCAGTCCGCCCAAACCGCCGGAGATCTCGAGCCCTTTTCCCTATCATCTCTCCAAGGCCACAACTACGGAGGCTCCGCCGCCTTCGCCCTGCTCCTTATCGCCATCGTCTTTCGCAAGGGCATCTTTCCCGCCCATGCCTGGATCGAAGACGCCGCCGAAGCCGGCCCCGTCCTCCCAGTCTGCCTCTTCATTAACGGCCACCTCGGCGGCTTCCTTCTCGCCCGTGTCGTCATTCCCGATTTTCCTCTCGTCTCCCTCGGCGCCTTCCCCATCCTCTCGGACCTCGCCCTGCTCACGGCTCTCTACGCCGCCATTCGCGCCGTCGCCGAAACCCGCGCCCGGCGCATACTCGCCCTCCTCGTCCTCAGCCAGTCCGCCTGCATCCTCGCCGGCCTCGAAAGCGCGACGCAGGAAGGCATCACCGGAGCGCTCGTCCACATCATCGTCGTCTCCGTCGCCACCACTGGCCTGTTCAGCGTCCTCCGCCTCATGGAAGTCCGCTTTGGCCGCACCTTCACCGCCGATCATTACCTCGGCCTCGGCGAATACACCCCCCGCCTAGCCGTCTTCTTCGTCGTCTGCGGCCTCGCCTTGGTCGGCTTACCCGGCACCCTCGGCTTCTGCTCGGAGGATCTGCTGATTCACGGAACGCTCTCGAGCCACCCTCAGATCGGGCTCCTCCTTCCCGTCGCGACCGCTATGAACGCCGTCAGCCTCTTCCGCCTCTTTTCGAAGCTGTTCCTCGGCAAACCACGCGGCAGCATCCAAGGCATCACCGACGCCCTCCCCCGCGAGCGCTGGGTCCTCGCCTCCATAGTCGTCTTCATCGTCGCCGCCGGCCTCATGCCCAGCCAAATCGTCACCCTCCGCACGAACGCGGCCCAAGCCATCAGCCGGCTCTGGTAACTCCCTAAAGGCGGTGGGGTTGAGTTGCGACTGAAAGCCGCCGGAAAGCCTCCCCGCAATAGTAGACGCAACTCGTCAAGGGAGCAAAGCCATCAGACCCGGCCGATGGAACGCTCTCCAGCATCGCGCTGCCAACCCCTGGCTCAGCAGCACCGTGGCTGAAAGTAGCCCGCCTGAAAGGCGGGGGGGGTAGACCCGGCACAT
>JBBRIO010000398.1:0-5362 GCA_038220855.1 Bryobacterales bacterium
GGGTTTCCTTACCGTAGACGATATCGGAGAACTGGCTGGAGTTGACTTCGCCGGCATCATCGTAGCGCCGGGCGATGGACGACCGGTACTGCATCAGAAGCAGGTCGATCTTCGGCTGGCGGAATTCGGGGCCGGTCAGCACGTCGTAGAAGACGCCCAACACTTCGTCCGTATTTTCCTTCAGGCAGTTGAAGGAGACCGACGCCAACGTCTCATCGATACTGGATTCGACGCCGGCCGCGATGGCTTCCAGTTGTTCATCCAACTGGTCGCCGGTCTTCGACTTCGTGCCGCCGGTGCGCATCGTGCCGGCCGCGATAATGTGCAGCCCGGTCTTATTGGCCGGTTCGAGGAGCGTTCCCGTGCGAACGAGCGCGATGCCATTGATCAGGGGCAGATTGTGGTTTTCGAGGAGAAACACCTTCATGCCATTGGGCAGGGTGAAGGTCTCGATGTCCGGGATCTTCACTTCGCCCAGTTTCGGGTACTTCAACTGCTTATAGGCCGGTTGCGCGAAGGCAAGGGCGGAGACGGCGAAGAGAGTGAGTAGCGTGCGCATGGATTACTTGCCCTCCGGCTTGGTTTGAATGCTGTAGGCGACGGTGCGATTCTTCTTGGTCAGGTAGGTGTTCAGCACGCGCTTCACGTCAGCTGAAGTGACCTTTTCGAGGTCATCGAGCTCTGTGAAAACCATTTTCCAGCTGCCCAGGGCGACGTGGGATTCGGCCATCTGGCGGGCTAAGCCGCTGTTGCTATCGAGCCCGGCAATAAACGCCGCGCGCAGTTTCGTTTTCACCCGTTTCACGGCGGCTTCGTCGATCGGATCCTTTTTCATCTTTTCGATCAGCTCGTCCCAGGCCTTTTCAAGATCTTCGACAGTTTTGCCTGTGTTGGGCACCATGAAAGCGATGAATAGGTTCGGGTATTTGCCGCTGGGGAAGACGGCTCCCGTATCGGCGCCGAGCGCCAATTTCTTTTCTTCGACCAGTTCGCGATTCAGCTTGCCGGTGCGGCCGCCGGAGAGGATGCCGTCGAGGACCGCGATGGCCGGATCGTCGGGATGCGTGCCTTCGGGCCGGTGGTAGGCGATCGCAATAAAGGGCTGCGCTTCGGTATCCACCGTGACGCGCTTCTCACCGTTCTGCGGCGGCTCAATCGTATAGAGACGGGGCGGCAGCGGGCCGGCGGGGATGGGTCCGAAATACTTTTCGGCCATCTGCTTGATCTGCGCGGTGTTCACGTCGCCGACGACGGCGACGGTAATATTGGCGGGAACGTAATAGGTCTTGTGGAACTCGGCCGCGCC
Source organism: Bryobacterales bacterium (assembly GCA_038220855.1). Taxonomy (GTDB): domain Bacteria; phylum Acidobacteriota; class Terriglobia; order Bryobacterales; family Bryobacteraceae. The sequence goes on from JBBRIO010000398.1 coordinate 1,307, forward strand.
TTTGGCTCGCAGGTTTTCAATGTCGCTGGCCCAGCCGATGAAGTTGCGATAAGGATGGGCCGTGAACGCGGTTGTCATCATCGCCTCGATCAGCTTGCCTTGCGCCGAGGATTCGACGCGCATGCGGCGCTCTTCCCGCACTACGTCGCGTTCCTTGTAGAACTCGCGGAACACGGGTTGCCGGAACCATTCCGACTGCAGCACGAACCAAAGTTCGGTGCGGTTCGACGGCAGGCTGTAGAAATAGTTGGTGGTATCGAGGCCGGTGGAGGCGTTGAATCCGACGCCTCCGTTCTTTTCGATTTCGCGGGTGAAGGCGTTTTGCTCGACGTACTTGTCCGCTTCGGCGGTTGCTTTCTTCAGGGCCGCTTCGAGCCGCTCGACCTGGGCTTTGTCGGCGCGCCGTTCTTTGCGCCGCTCTTCTTCCAGCCGATCATAGGCGTCTTCGACGGCGGCCAGCGCCTTCTGCTCGGCCGCGAAGTTTTTTGAACCGAGCGAGGCCGTACCTTTCCCGATCATGTGTTCGAACATGTGGGCGGTCGACGAAGCGTTCGCCGGATCGTTGGCGGCTCCGGCGTTCACGTGGGCGTGAAAGGCAACCGTGGGTGCTTCATGCCGCTCCATGATGATGAAGTGCATCCCGTTTTTCAGGGTGAACTCGGTGACCTTTTTCTCAAAGTCAGCCAAGCTCTGGGCGCACAGCAACACGGGTGCCAGCAGCCCCAGGCAAGTAAGATTCCGAAAAGACATACTATTCGTAGCGTAACGCGACTACCGGGTCTAAGCGGGCGGCCTTGCTGGCCGGCCAGATGCCGAAGAATAAACCGACCCCGATCGAGACCCCTAAACCCGCCAGTACGGCCCACAGTGGCACGGCGGTGGGCAGGGTAGGGAAGACCAAGCCGACGGCCTGCGAGATCAGCCAGCCGACGAACATGCCGGCTAGTCCGCCGAGGAACGTTAGCACGACCGCTTCGGTGAGAAACTGGGTGACGATATCGATCCGGCGGGCGCCCAGCGCCTTCCGTGTGCCGATTTCGCGGGTCCGTTCCGTTACGCTGACGAGCATGATGTTCATCACGCCGATGCCGCCGACGAGGAGTCCAATCGAACTCAAAACCACCATGACCAGGGCGACCATGGCGATGACGCCGCGGAATTGATCGATCATCTGCTCGGCGGTGGAGATGGCGAAACTATCGGGCTTGTCGTAGGGAATTCGCCGCTCAATCCGGAGCACGGAGCGCACTTCGTCAATCGCGGCGGCTTGCTTGCCGTCCTGGGCGACGACGATCAGCATGTGCTCCCGCGCATTCGGAAACATCTTGCGCATGCTGAAGTAGGGGAAGAGGGCGCGGCGGTCTTCCTGGCCCGGCATGGACGCCGAAGGCCGCTTCATGACTCCGACAACCTCGAAGATATGACCGTCGATTTCGACCGGCTTGCCGATGGGGTCCGTATTCTGGAACCAGCTCTTGCCCAAGTCTTCGCCCAGCACCACGACGGCCATGCGGCGTTGATTTTCGGTATCGGTGAAAAAGCGTCCCTGCATCATTTCGACGCCGCTATCGATATAGCCGGGGTCGGTGCCGCCCAGGTTCAGATTGAATGCATCAATGCCCTTGTATTTGCCTTTGTGGATGCCCCATGGCGCGAATAGCCAAGGGCTGACGGCGGAGACGCTGGGGCAACGCTCGGCGATCGCTACCGCGTTTTCGTACGTCAGCGGCTTGCGGAGCCTTTCCTCGAGCGACCGGCCGCCGAAGCCGTTGAGGAGCGAATCCCACTTGGTCACGACCAGATTGTTCGTGCCGAAACTTTTCAATTGATTGGTAATGGCGCCGTCGAGGCCCGCGATGATGGACCCGACGCCAATCACGGTGCTCGTCCCGATAATGACGCCGAGTACGGTGAGAAAGGCGCGTAGTTTGTGGCCGCGCAGGGTATCGAGCGCGAGTTGAATGCCGAACCAGATCTTGCGCATGGGTTAGTGGTCCGCCCGCAGTGCTTCGATCGGGTCCAGTTTCGAGGCCACGTTGGCGGGGTAGATCCCGAAGAAGAGGCCGACGACGGCGGACAGACCAACGCCAATGAAAATGGCCGAAGCCGGCACCGACATCGGCACCGAGGTTAAGTTCCGCACGAGGATCGCGATGATCCACGCAATGGTTACTCCAATGAATCCGCCAGTGCCCGACAGGACGCTTGATTCCACCAGAAACTGATTCAGAATGTCCTTCCGTCGCGCCCCCACGGACTTGCGAATGCCGATCTCGTGGGTCCGTTCAATCACCACGGCCAGCATGATGTTCATGACGACGACTCCACCCACCACCATGAATACGCTGACGATGGCGACGGCGGTGGCCGCAATTGCGCTGGTCATCTGGTCCCAGGCGGCGACCAGCGAATCGGAGGAGAAGAGCCCAAAGTTATCGGCCTCGCCCGGGGGGACGTGACGCCAGGCCCGCAGCAGCGATCGGACCTCGTCCTGAGCTTGTTCGAGGTGCTGCCGGTCAATCGCCAGGGCGGAGTAGCCGATGCCCATGCGGCTGCCGTAGATCTTGAAGTAGGTTTCCGCCGGGATAATCGCGAAACGGTCGCGGGACTGGCCGAACACGCTGCCCTGCTCCTTCGCTACGCCGACCACCGTGTAGGGCCGGCCGCCGAGGTCGACTACTTTCCCAATCGGGTCAACGGCAGGAAAGAACTTCTGCTTCAACTCGTGGCCGATCACGGCGACCATCATCCGGCGGGCGTCGTCGGAATCGGAAAGAAACCGGCCTTGCGCGATTTGCGTGTTGGTGATGACCCCGACGTTGGCGGTGACTCCCCGCAGTTCCACCTCTTCCATCCGTTCGGTGGAGAAATTAACGGCGACCTGGCGGTTGGTTTCGATGCCGACTTCGCGCAACAGTTTTGACTCGCTCTTCAGGAAGTTGAACTCCTCCCGAGTCAGTTGCGGGTTGCGGCGCTGCATTTCGAGGAATTTTTTAGGGTCCCACTGGCCGATCATCACCATGCGGCGGACGCGAAAACCGTCGACCCCCATATCGGCCACCTGCGTGCCGATGTAGTCATCCATGCCCCGGATCACGCTCATGACCGAGATTAACGTGGTGGTGGCCAGGATAATGCCTAAAAGGGTGAGGAAGCTGCGGAGTTTGCTGCCTCGCAGGGAACGGAACGCGATACGGGCCGCCTCCGCAAACGAAGCGTTGTTAGTTTTCGCCATCAAGTCGAAAAGGAAGACGATCCCAAACGCCTATTTGTTCCCGTAAGTTTCCAGCCATTCGAGCGCCGCCGCGTCTAGCCAGAACCGGGCCTTTCCTTTGGCCAGAAAGGAAACATGACCGCCGTGCCGGGGAGCCAATAACTCAAGATGCGGGTTAGCGGCGATGGCGGGATGGGAATAGCTTTCGAACGGGACGAGCGGATCATCCTGAGCGGTGATCAGTAGGGTCGGCGTTTGGATGGCACCGAGGAAGTTCTGTGCCGATTGGGTGGCGTAGTAGTTAGGGGCATCGCCGAAGCCGAAGAACGGTGATGTGATGCGGTCGTCGAAGTCGAAGACGGTTCGAATGTTCTCGCGATCAGCGCGGTCGGCCAAGGGGGTGAAGACGTCGGGGTGTAAACGGGCCCTCTCGCGCAGACGATCCCGCATCCGGCTGACGAAACGGCGCTGGTAGAGGGCGCAACTCGGGCGACCCAAGGCTCGGACGCTGGCGTGCAGGTCGATCGGCGTCGAAACGGCAATGGTCGCCGCCTGCGGCCCGCCCTCTCCGGTAAACTTCAGGACCACGTTGCCCCCCAGCGAATAGCCGACGAGAAGAATCGGCCCCTCCGCGCGGGCCGCAATCTGACCGAGCACGTCGCGAAGGTCGCTCGTCAACCCGGCGTGGTACAACGTTTTGCACCAGGATTCGGTACCGCCACAGCCGCGAATGTTGACGCGATGAACCGCGTAGCCGGCTTCGAGGGCGCTGTAAGCCATGCTTTGCATGTAGCCGCCGTCGGAAGATCCTTCGAGCCCGTGGACAAGCACCAACTCCCCGC
>JBBRIO010000399.1:0-5361 GCA_038220855.1 Bryobacterales bacterium
TTCAACGTCAACCGCCGATGAATCTTCCAGTCGTCCTTGAAGAACATCCCATACTCCCGTCGCTTCCACGTCCGCTGCTTCACCTCGCCGGCAATAAACGCCGGATCCGTCCCGCCCGGCGAATTAAACGCCTGATTCACCCGGCTCACCGACCCCGACAACTCATTGAGCAACGCAATCGCCGGCGTCAGATTCAGCCCAATTCCCGGTAACCCGTCCAAGCCCCGCACCACCGCCGTTCCGCTCCCCAACACCGCGCGCGGCATCACATCGGTCGAGTTAAAGCCATTGCTCGAACTAAATCGGACGTCAATGCCACCCTTGAAGTTATGTTTCCCGTTGATGTAAGTTACGTTATCGGAAAACTGATACAACGGCGAAATCCTTCCCACCGGGTTATCGGCCTGGTTGATCGGGTCCGTCACCGAATCAAAGTCCAGCAGATAGGGTGTGCCGTTGCCCTTCGGCAGTAAATCCAAATTCTTCCCCACCTCCCAACCGGTATAAAACCGCAGCGCCGGTCGCAATACCCCGGCCCGGAATTCGTTCAAAAGCGTCGGGCGCAGCGTCGAAGTCAGGTTAGCCGTCCACAGCCGGTCCGTATAAGTCGTCTGCCCGGACGGAGCATTCGGGAACGGCGCCTCCGAGAATAAGTTTGCGTTCGCCTGGTCCTCTTTCGTGTAACTAACGCTCAGCCGATGCGCCGAGTTGAAGTTATGATCGATCCGTAAGTTCCACTGATCTCGATTCTGCGAACTCGGCCGCTGCCAAGTGAACCCAGCCGTGTTCAGCCCATCCCCGCTTCGAAAGTTGTTCGGCAGCGGCGTCAGTCCGATCATCCGTCGAATCGTCCCCGTGGGGTCCGCCCCGGTTCGGTTCGGATCAATGCCAAACAGGCTCACGGTCTGTAACGCCCCCGTTGCGGTCCGCGGCGCCACCGGCTTCCCGTCCAAGTCCACCGTCGCCAGCGCCGCCAACGCGTTCGCATTCCGTGCCCCCGGGAAGTACCGAAAGAGCCCCTGCCGTGCGCTCTCCGTATAAACGGTATTCGTCACATTGCGCCGTTCCCGAATCCGCTGTCCATCGAACAGAAAAAAGAAGAACGTCTGATTCTTCTTGATCGGCCCCCCGATCCGCCCACCGTACTGATTCCGAATCAACACGTTCCGCGGAGAAATCGCTTCGCCCGTCGTCGGGTCGTTCCCTCGCGAATTGTTAAACCAGTTATTCGCATTCAACACCGTATTCCGATGCGTCTCAAACAGGCTGCCCTTGAACCGGTTCGATCCCGAACGGCTCAAAATCTGGATCTGCCCCGACCCCCTCCCATACTCCGCGTCTGCCGGCGAGGTAACTACCCGAAACTCTTCCACCTTATCCACCGTCGTCGTAATCGGCGAAGAAACACCCTGGTTCAGCCGTTGGTCTTGAATATTTACCCCGTCCAGAGTGATGTTCAAAGCTCCCCGTCGCGACCCGCCGAAGTTGTTCCCCAATAAGCCCGCCTGCGTATACACCAAGCTCAACGCGTCCCGGCTCGGCAACGGCAAATCCAGCACCTGCTGCGCATTCAACATCCCGCCTACCGACGACGTTTCAAAACCCAGTGCCGTATCCGCCGCCGCCCGCACTTCCACCACTTCGCTCGTCGACGCCAATTGCATGGGAATGTTCAGCCCCTGCCGCGCCCCCACCTCCAGGCGTAGCCCCTCAATCGTCACCGTGCGGAACCCTGCCCGCTCGGCCGTGATCGCATACAATCCTGGCGGCAATGCGGGCAAAACGTAAGTCCCGCTCTCCCCGGTTCCGACGCGTTTATCGATGCCCGTGCCCGTATTCTTCGCTCTCACGGTAGCACCCGGGATAACCGCCCCGGCCGGATCCGTCACGGTCCCGCTCAGCACCGCATCCGTGCCCTGTGCCCATAAACAAATCGCCATCCAGAACCCGGCCCACAATCTAACCATCTATACAGGATAATGCGATAAGTGATGATCTCCCGCCGCCATCTCCTCGCCCTCGCCGCTTCCCCCGTGCTTGCTCAAGACGAATCCGGCTTCGCTCCTCTCTTTGACGGTCGAACCCTCAACGGTTGGCAAGTCAAAGAAGGCCCCGAATCGGCCTTCACCGTCGACGACGGCTCCATCCTGGTCACCGAAGCCGCCAACTCCCCCACCTGGCTCGCCACCGAAAAAACTTACGAAAACTTCGATCTCCGCCTCGATTTCTACGTCAAAGGCTGGATCGATTCCGGACTCTATCTCCACGCTCCCGAACATGGCCCCGCCATCGATTGCGGCTACTGCGTGAAGCTCTTCCACAAAAACGACGATCCGCCCAAGCTTGAATCCATGGGCGGCATCTTCCCCCACGTCGCGCCCAAACTAACGAACGTCAAAAGCAAAGGCGAATGGAACTCCCTTCGGATGCTCATGGATGGCCCCAGCCTCAAAGTCTGGTCGAACGGAGTAATGGTGCAGGATCTCAACACCGACCAGCACCCCGACCTCCAATTCCGCCTCCGCTCCGGCCGCATCGGCCTCCAGTCGCTCTCTTATCCCATCCGCTTCCGCAACCTCCGGATCAAAGAACTCCCCGGCCGCACACCCTGGCAATCGCTATATAGCATTCCCGCCGACTTCGAAAACAACTGGTTCGTCGAAGAAGGCAAAGCCAAGTGGATGCCCCTCGGCCCCATCTTCCGTACGGACTTCAATGGCCATCTCGCCAGTAAAACCAAGTACAAGAATTTCGCCTTCGAAACCTATATCCGCGCCCGCAAGAATTCCAACGGAGGCATCTTCTTCCGCTCCGAAGGCTCCGGCAACAAGCCCCACTATGAAATCCAAATCCACGACGTCGAAGGGGCCGTCTATCCCACCGGCTCGCTCTATGGCATCCGCCGCGCCAAGTACCCCCGCCTCGTCCCCGAAGAATGGTTCCTCTTTCAACTGATCGTCAAAGGCACTCGCTGCGTCGTCCGCATCAACGGCGAGAACGTCGTGGATTACAACGCGCTCGACCGCCTCGAAGCCGGTCACATTCTTCTGCAAGCGCACCAAAGCGCCAGTTGGATCGAATACAAACAGATGCGCATCCGCGAGATCTAACCGAATGGCAAGAACCTCACCCCTCGCCTTCCTCTCCGAGCAGATCGATTCCTTCCGCGCCACCGGCACCTATCAACGCCTGCGCGAACTCCAAAGCCCCTGCGAGCCCATCAGCCGCTACGACGGCAAGGAGGTCATCAACCTCGCTTCCAACAACTATCTCGGCCTCGCCAATCATCCGAAGCTGAAGGAAGCCGCCATCGCCGCCATCAACGCCTACGGTGCCGGCACCGGAGCCGTCCGCACCATCTCCGGCACCATGGCCATGCACATGGAACTGGAACGCCGCATCGCCGCCTTCAAAAACGTCGAAGCCTGCGTCGTCTTCCAATCCGGCTTCACCGCCAACGCCGGCACCGTCTCCGCCATTCTTTCGAAGGAAGATCACATCGTCTCCGACGAACTCAACCACGCCAGCATCATCGACGGTTGCCGCCTCTCCCGCGCCAAAATCCACGTCTTCCGCCACGCCGACCCCGCCGATGCCGAATCGAAACTCGCCGCCCTCGAAGGCGTCCCCGGTCGCAAACTGCTCATCACCGATGGCGTCTTCTCGATGGATGGCGACATCGGCCCCCTCCCCGGACTCGTCGCCGTCGCCGAAAAATACGGCGCCATCATGATGGTCGACGACGCCCATAGCTCCGGCGTCCTCGGCCGCAATGGCCGCGGCACGGTCGACCATTTCGGCCTCCATGGCCGCGTCGAAATCCAAGTCGGGACGCTTTCTAAATCTATCGGCGTCCTCGGTGGCTACGTCTGCGGGAGTAAGGATTTCATCGATTACCTCTGCCACCGCGCCCGGCCGTTCCTGTTTTCCACCTCTCATCCCCCGGCCGTTACCGCCGCCTGTCTGGCCGCCTTCGATATTCTGGAAAGCGAACCCGAGCGGATCGAAGCCCTCTGGGCCAACACCCGGTACTTCCAGGCCGAACTAGCCGGCCTCGGCTTCAACACCGGCCGCTCCGAAACCCCCATCACCCCGATTATGGTCGGCCAAGCCAAAACCGCCCACGCCTTCTCCGCCGCGCTCTTTGACAATGGCCTGCTCGCTACCGGCATCGGCTTCCCCACCGTCCCCGAAGGCCGCGCCCGCATCCGCACTATCGTCACCACCACCCATACCCGCCCCCAACTGGACCGTGCGCTCGAAATCCTCTCGCGCACGGCCAAGTCGATGGCGCTGCTCTAAACCAGAGAAGACTTCGTCTGTCAAAGCAACAAAGCAGGGCAAGTGCCCCCGTAAGCCGGCGTAACAATTCAATGAACGCTCCCTGCCCCTAAAGTTCCTCGCGTCTTCGCCCGATACCTTAGATATGCCCGAAGGCTATCTTCGCCCCCGACTTGATGCTCTCCGCCGCCATCAAAATCCCGATGGAGGGTGGGGATACTTCCCTGGCAAGCGCTCTTGGCTCGAACCCACCGCCTATGCCCTCCTCGCCCTGCAAAGCGAGAGCGGCTCGCCAGCCTGGCAAAAAGGCTGGCGGTTGCTTCGTTCCTGGCAACGCGATGACGGAGCATGGCAGCCCAACGGCCATGTCCCGGAAGCTCACTGGTCCACCGCGCTCGCCATCACCTTGCACTGCGCCAACAATATTCACGACGCCGCCTTTAGCAAAGGCGTAGATTGGATGCTCGCTACCTCCGGCGCGGAGACTCGTCTCTTCAACCGCCTTTTCGCCATGCTTGACAAGTCCCCCACCGGGCATGACTTAAAGTTGCAAGGCTGGCCGTGGCGTCCCAACGCAACAGCCTGGATCGAGCCAACCGCTCACACGCTCGTCGCCCTTAAAAAAGCCGCCAAGCAAGTCAGAAACTCCGAGCTCAGCCGCCGCATCGTCCTCGGGGAAGGCATGATCCTCGGTCGACGCTGCAGTGATGGCGGGTGGAACTATGGGGCCAAGGCCGCTCTCGGAATTGAGTTGCCCTCCTATCCGGAAACCACCGCTCTGGCGCTGCTCGGCCTCCAGGGCAGTCGCGAAGTCGATCTAACCGCCGCGCTTCGGCAAGCCCACCATTTGTGGCAGGACAGCCGATCACGCTGGTCCCGCGCCTGGCTCGCTATCAGTCTCCGCTCCTTCGGCACCGTCCTTCCCGAAGAACCCGAAAACCAACCGCCAACTCACGATCTCATCCTCACTGCGCTCGAAGCCCTCGCCACCCCCGAAGGCGGTCACCGCTATTTTCGCCCCGACGGAGTCGCCGCGTGAAGCCCTGTATTACCCGACGAGCGCTTCTCCCCGCCGCCGCC
>JBBRIO010000400.1:0-5338 GCA_038220855.1 Bryobacterales bacterium
AACGCCTCCCGGGCCGCAAACGCCGTACACGGGAAGTCCGTGAAAACCCCGTCTACGCCGTATAGGAAAAACTGGTCGTATTCGGCCTTGGCACTCCCGGCATACTGGGCACCCAACGCATCATTCCGAAACGTGTACGCATGAACCAACAGGCCCGCTGCGTGCGCATCCGCCACCAACGTCGTTGGTAGCGGCGTCGTACCCGCGCCCGCGAAACTCGCAATATACGGCTTCCAAGGTCCAATCCCATCGGCATAGGTCGCAATCTCCGCCAAATTCGCCTTGGTAACCAAATCCCCAAAGCCGCGCGCATCACCCGTAATCACATGGTTGTACGGCTTATCGTAGGGAGGCGCAAACGTCAGCTTCCCATCCGGACCCACATCGTCCGCATCTAGTAACAGCACTAACTTAACCATCGTCCGCGTCCGCAGATACTTCAGGTTCCCCGTCTCAAACGATTGAATGAAAACCGGTGCCCGGCGATTGTTCCATCCATACCGGTCCAAAATCGCCAACAGCGTCTCTTCCTGGGGCAGCCCCAACGCCGCGTGGAAGGAAGGATGCTTCGTCTCCGGATAAATCCCCACCACCCGCGCACGCCGCGAATTCTCGCCCTGCACCATCTCGATAATCTCTTGCAGCGTCGGAATCTGGAACTGACCATTGAACTGCTGCGGACGAGATGCCCGCGGCTGTATCGCCCGCAAAGTCTTGATCTCCGCCAAAGTAAAATCGCTCGCAAAGAAGCCCGTCGTCCGGATCCCGTCCAACATCTTGGTCGTCTTCTTCGACGCAAACTCCGGCCGCGATTTCACGTCCGTCGTGTCGTCCATCACCGGCTCATGCCGCGCAATCAAGTGCCCGTCTTTGGTCGTCACCAAATCCGGCTCGACAAAATCGGCACCTAACTCAATCGCCCGGCGATACGATTCAATCGTATGCTCCGGCAGATAGCCGCTCGCGCCCCGGTGTCCAATCACCAAAGGCTGCTTGCCGTCCAGCGTCCGCCATTGCACTCGTCGCTGGGCACTCAGTTGCGCAGCAGTCGAAACAGCCAAAGCTGCCCCGCCCGCGATAAAAAGATCACGTCTAGTCATATGCCAGACCGTAGCAACGTAGAATGAGCGAGTTATGACAGCCTAATCGCAGTTTGATGAATTCAAACAATTAGAGATCACAAGGCACACCGACGAGAAAAACGGCGTCGAAATCCTCGTCTGCACCGTCGGCAAAACCATTCTTCACTACGACGCTCGCTGCCTTGATGACCTCCACGCCATGCTGAAGACCGCCGGTGATTGGGTCGAACTCGGCGGCGCCGACGAACAAAAGCCCGCTAAAGAAGGCTCTGTCGAAGCCTGGGGCCGCTCGCCGGACAATCCCATCGGTGCCTGGTACGGACTGAAAAAGGGCTTCCGCGGCCGCTTCGGCGTTTATGTTCCCCCACTCTTGGAAGCCCTCGGACTCGCCGAACTCGAACACAATCCCAAAAACAACCGGATGCGCGCCAAGTAACCGTCAACCCCTTACTTCCGCAAATACAAGGTCAACTTCGCCTCGTTCGTCACCGCCTTGGCCACCAGCCGCACCGACTGCACCTTCCTTCCATCCGCAAAATCGAGCAACTGAAACGTCCCCGCGTTCTGCGCCCGTTCCTTGAAATCGACCACCTGCACCTGTCCGTTCTCAAACGTCACCTCCGCAAAATCCAACTGCGCCCGCCCGTCAATTCGAAGATACAACGAGTCCCCTCGACCGTCCACGCCCAAGTCGAAATCCACCCAGTCTTCGTTCCGCCGGATCGTTTCGCTGTCTTCCCACGCCAACCGGTCCCGCCTCGGCAACGTCACCGCGCGTATCCCCCACACGACGGGCGGAAGGAAGACGACCGGCCCCCGAAGCGCCACCACCCGCCGGGCCGGCCGCACAATCACCATCCTCGTCGCCACCCGTCCAATCGGGTGCCCCGGCCGCACCACCACCCGCGTCCGTTGCGCCACCACCACCCGCCGCTTGGCCATCATCTCGTCTGGAACGGCCATAAAGAGGGCCGTCGCCAACATCGCACTCGCTAGCAATCTGGGCATGTTCGTTCTCCTGCCAATAAGAACCCTCTCCGATTTCATTAGTTCCGATCAGGCCCCCACCATCGAATACACCGTCTGTACGTGGGTACATCGCCCCCGCTCCGATCGCTCCCCCGCCCTGGCGTCAAACACCGCTCGCTGCCCCCCTCGAATCGAAAGCAGACGAAGGTCTACCCAAAAGTCTAACCAGGAGTATCCCTCAATTTCCCGCGGTCCCCCCGGCTTCCCAATCCATCCCCATACCCCGATTCCCTTCCCCCATCCCAACCGGCCTCTTTCCGCCTTCGCCCCCTTTTAGTTCGGTCTAGCGTTTTACTTTCAACGAATTAACGTGTTACGCTGGGGATCTAACATGCGTACCGTCGACCTAATCACCCGTAAAAGAGACGGCGAAGAACTCTCAGCCGAAGAGCTCGCCTACCTCGTAGAAGGGTATACGCGCGGAGAAATCCCGGACTATCAAATGTCCGCCTTTCTCATGGCCACCTTCTATTCCGGCATGACTGAGAAAGAAGTCGGCGTCATGACCGAGCTGCTCCTCAATAGCGGCGAACGCGTTGATTTCTCTGACATTCCCGGTCTAAAAGTGGATAAACACTCCACCGGTGGTGTCGGCGACAAAACCAGTCTTATCGCCGCTCCCATCGCCGCTGCTGCCGGCGTCACGGTGCCCATGATCTCCGGCCGCGCTCTCGGCCACACCGGCGGAACCCTCGATAAGCTCGAATCCATCCCCGGCTTCCGCACCAATCTCACGATCGACGAGTTCAAAGCCCAAGTCGCTAAGCTCAAGCTCGCCTTCATCGGCCAAACCGCCCAGATCGCCCCCGCCGACGGCCTCCTCTACGCTCTCCGCGATGCCTCCGGCACCGGCGAATCCATCCCGCTCATCGCCAGCTCCATCATGTCGAAGAAATTGGCCGTCGGTCTCGACGCCCTCATCCTCGACGTCAAAGTCGGCACCGGTGCCTTCATGAAAAAGCAGGTGGACGCCCGTCGCCTCGCCCAACTCATGGTCGCCATCGGCCGCCGCAACGGTAAGCGCGTTCAGGCCCTCATCACCGATATGAACCAGCCCCTCGGCTACGCCATCGGTAACGCTCTCGAAATCATGGAGGTCTCCCAGACCCTCCAGAATGCCGGCCCCATTGATCTCACCCGCCTTTCCATCGAAATCGCCGCCCGCATGATCCACCTCGGCAAAATCGTCGCCACCATCGATGAAGCCCGCGAAATCGCCCAGCGTAAACTGGTCGACGGCTCCGCCTACAAGAAGCTCAAAGAAGTCATCAAGGCCCAGGGCGGTGACCCCACCGTTCTCGATAAGTTCGAACTCCTCCCGAACGCCACCGGCGCTCGCGATATCGTCACCACCCGCGGTGGCTACGTCTCCGCCGTCGATGCCCAAGTCATCGGCGCGGCGTCCACCCTCATCGGTGCCGGCCGCAACACCAAAGATGACCATATCGATCACGCCGTCGGCGTCATTCTCGAAGTCAAAGTCGGCCAGAAGATCGATCCCGGCACCATTCTTTGCCGCCTCTACTACCGCGACGAAGCCAACGTCGAAGAGGCCGCCGATCTGGTCGAAGATGCCTTCCGCATCTCCGCCTCCGCGCCCGAAGAACGCGAAATCATCCTCGAAGTCGTTAGCTAAGAGCCATGGGGGCCGTCGGACTGGTCGTCATCCTCGCGGTGGCCTGGTTCTTCTCGACCAACCGTCGAGCGATCCGCCCCCAACTGCTCGCCTGGGGCCTCGGCCTCCAGCTTCTCTTCGCCCTTCTCGTTCTCAAAACACCCCTCCGCGGGGCCTTCGAAACCGCCAGCCGGGCCGTAGAAGCCCTCCTCCGCTTCGCTGAAGAAGGCTCCAGCTTCCTCTTCGGCCCCCTCGGAAAATCCACCGGACCCTTCGGGGTCCTTTTTGCGTTTCAAGTCCTCCCCATCGTCATCTTCATCGCTGCCCTCTTCGGCGTCCTCTATTACCTCGGCGTCATGCAGGTCATCATCAAAGGCATGGCCCTCGTCATGCGCCGCGTCATGGGCGCTAGCGGTGCCGAATCCACCTGCGTCGCCGCCAGCATCTTCATGGGCCAAACCGAAGCCCCCCTCACCATCCGCCCCTTCCTCGCCGGCCTCACCCAAAGCGAACTCTTTACCATCATGACCTCCGGCATGGCGCACGTCTCCGGCGCCGTCATGGCCGCTTACGTCCTCTTCGCCAAGGTCGAAATCGGCCACCTCCTCACCGCCGTCATCATGACCGCCCCCGCCACCATCATGCTCGCCAAAATGTTCATCCCCGAAACGGAAGAACCCGAAACCCTTGGCGGCATCAAAATCGAAATCGAAAAACCCGGCGTCAACGTCATTGATGCCGCCGCCCGCGGCGCTGGCGACGGCCTCCATCTCGCCCTCAACATCGGCGCCATGCTCATCGCCTTCGTCTCCTTAATCGCCCTCGTCAACGGCGGCTTTGGCTGGGTGCACACCCTGCTCCCCTGGTTCCCCGCCACCATGCAGCAGCTCTTCGGCTGGATCTTCGCCCCCGTCGCCTACCTTCTCGGCGTCACCTGGCAGGACGCCCCCCACGTCGGCCAACTCCTGGGCACCCGCCTCGTCCTCAACGAATTCGTCGCCTTCATTGACCTCGGCAAGCTCCCCGAACAAGGCATCATCCTCGACCCCCGCTCGAAAGTCATCGCCACCTACGCCCTCTGCGGCTTTGCCAACATCTCCTCCATCGCGATCCAAGTCGGTGGCATCGGCGCTCTCGTGCCCTCCCGCAAGTCTGACCTCGCCCGCCTCGGCCTCCGCGCCGTCGCCGCCGGCACCCTCGCCAACTTTATGTCCGCCTGCATCGCCGGTCTCCTCACATGATGGTCGAAGCCGCCGTCACCGAACTCAGACTCAAACTCCCCGTCCTCCCGGAAATCGGCGTCGTCCACGGCAGCGGCCTCGGTTCGTTCGCCGATGAGGTGGAAGATTCGACCGTCATCCCTTACGCCGACATCCCCCATTGGCCCGCCTCCACCGCCGTCGGCCATGCGGGCAAACTCGTCGTCGGGCGCGTCGCCGGGCGCACGGTAGCCGTCCTCGCCGGCCGGGCCCACCTCTACGAAGGCTACAGCCACGCCCAGTCCACATTTGCCACCCGCGTCCTCGGCGCACTCGGCGTTCACTCCGTCATCCTCACGAACGCCGCCGGCGGAATCAACGCCACCTACCAACCCGGCGACCTCGTTCTCATC
>JBBRIO010000401.1:0-5333 GCA_038220855.1 Bryobacterales bacterium
CGAACTATCTGGATCGCTTTCCCGTGGGGCAACCGATCCGGATTGTGTTTGATCGGGAGAAGCCCAAGCGAAGCGAAGTAGACATCTTCGGCGTCCGCACACGACAGTAGTTAGAGCACGAACGAGAAGCCGATCGAATACTCGTTTTGGCGGAGCCAGCCGCTGCGATTGAAGAGCGGAAAAGGCTTGGGGTTTCCGTATTGCCGCAGATCGAAGCGGATAAGAAACATCGGGTTGACCCGAATTTTTAGCCCAGCGCCGTAGTTGACGCCAAACTTGGTGGTTCCACCGCCTTGCGCGGCCGAAGACCCCGGGGGCACGAAATTCGAAAAATGAACGCCACCCGTCACGAACGGGCGGACCTTCCGGCCTTCGCGGGTGGCATAGGCGAGGTAGTTATAGGTGCCTTGATGGATCGCCATTCCCTGGCGCTGTCCGCCAGCGGAATCAAAGACGAGTTGCGTCCGGCTGTAGCCATAGCCGAATTCGTGGCCGAAGTATGTGTCGTTGTTGGTGGTCATCCGGAACCCAAGCCGGAAGCCGCCGTCCAGGCTGTAGTCACTGGGAGCATTGGGGGAATTGACGATGCTTCCAAGGCTGGCCTTAGAGAGGCGACTTTGGCCCCCATATACGCCGAGTTCGAGCGGTTGGGCGGGGCACAAGAGGCAAACGAAAAACAAGGTGGAAAGCAGACGGATCATTACTCCACCAGGATAACGTGGAGCGTGCGGCGACCGGGCCCAGTCACCAGGACCGTAGCACTGGACGAGTCAGCCGGTTGAGGGAGCAGGCCAAAGAATTCATCGGCATTCTCGAGGAGCCGCCGGAGGGGCACGACGACGATATGAACCGGCGGCAGGAGAGAGAGTAGGCGCGGCTCCTCGGCCGACGCCCGGAGAACGATAGAACCGGTTTCGGCGAGCAGGCACCAAGCGGAAGTGATTCCAACGGTAGCGGAGGCGCAGGCGTGGCGAAGAGCTTCGGTGCCGGAGAAGCTGGATTGGACCCCGGCGAGGCTGGTGATGCCGGATTCGGCGAGGATGGGCGCGAGACTCGCCACGGCCGGTCGGCCGGCCAATAATTCGTCCACAATGTCTCGAGCGTGACTCATCGACGGGGCACGGGAAACCTGACCGCCGGCGGCCACGAGGGCCGATTGAAACTGCTCCACTCTTTCGGCGGCGGTCCAGTTGTGCACTTGCAGGATCGGTTCCGGCCCCGCGCTCGGTTTTTGAAAAGGCTTGCGGCCTAAGGCCGTGCGGACCGCTTGCAGGATCGCGTCGCGAGACATTAGTTTTTCCTCTCGCGCCACAGTTGACGGAACGATTTTGTGGCGGGTCGCTGGCCCTTCCAAGCTGCTGGCCAAAACGAGCGGATCATGAGTCCGGAGATTTCATAGAGGCGGGGCCGCTGCATCAGGAACGCCCAAACGCGGAACAGCCAGGTTCGCCAGCCGCTGCGCGCGAGACGGTGGTCTTGCCGCAGGGCGACTAAAAGCCGAGGCAGGTCAATCTTGACCGGGCAGACCTCGCGACAGGTGCCGCAAAGGGTAGAGGCAGCGAGGAACGGGCCGGCCAAAGGGGGGAGCGAAAGGAGTTGCGTGAGGGCACCGGGGTGACCGGCGGGAGTAACCGGACAGTTTTCGAGGCAAGCGCCACAGCGAATACATTGGAGTAACTCGCGCTTTTCGAGATCGGCGAGGAGAGCGGAGCGACCGCCGTCGAGGAGAATGAGGTGGAACTCGTCGGGTCCATCCAACTCGTCGTCGCGGCGTTTGCCGGAGAGGAGGCTGATCTGGCGTGGGAAGCGAGCGGAGAGAAGCCGAAGAAACACGGCCAGATCCCGCGTTCGAGGGATGATGGTCTCGATTCCCGCTACGACAACATGGATCTTGGGAGCCGCGCTCGACAGGCACCCGAAATCGTCGTTTTCGGCCAGGCAAACCGCGCCCGTATCGGCGAGGACAAAGCTAGCTCCGGTAACCCCAATCCCCGCTTCGAGGAGGCACTCCATTTCAAATGATGCCGCTCGATCGGAAGGTGCGGCGGGCCCCGCCAGGTACGAGCCGAACTCCGAGGCGCGGGATTCAATCTCCTGCCGCAAGGCTCCTACTTCGTCAGCCAACGCGGTCGCGCTCGCCCCGACGAGATGGTCAACGCCCCGCTCCCTGGCCAGGGCCCGAATGTAGTCAACGGCCTCATCAATGGTCTGCGCAAATACAACATGGCCAGCGTGAGCGGTAACCTGTTTCTCGGTTTCGAGGAGGTAGTGGTCGAGATTGGCAAGGACGTGTTTCTTGATTCCGGCTGCACGTTCCCGCAGCTCGGCAATCCCGACCACGCGCTGTGAAGGCGTCGTCATCGGCTGGCGAGAACCTCAGCAAGGTGCACGGTCTGGACGGCGTGTTGCCCGCGCTCGAACGCTCCGCGCAACTGGAGCAGACAGCCGACTTCGAGACCCACAACATGAGTGGCTCCGGAGCGTAGAATTCGCCCCACTTGTTTCTGCGTCATTGTCTCGGCTTCCTGGGGATATTGTAAGCGGAAGAGCCCCCCAAAACCGCAGCACTCAGAAGGGCCGGTCATTTCGACATATTCCAATCCGTCGACCCCTTCGAGCAGCTTGCGCGGCCCGGCAGTAGCAGGGGCCGGGCAGGTATCGGAGAGGGTCACGCGATGCGGAAACCGGGCACCGAGCGAATCGATTTGCGCGACTTCGAGAAGAAAGCGGGAGAACTCCCAGACACGGGCCGATAGCGTTTGGGCGTTCGCTTGAGCCGAAGGATCATCGGCGAACAGGCGGGGCAGATCGCGGCCCAGCATGGCCGCGCAAGTGGGGGAGGGCACCACGACAAAATCAGCATCGTCGAAGGTCTTCAGGAAGTGCGACCCGACGGCGCGAGCTTGGGGGGTGCAGCCGGCCTGATGGGCGGGCAATCCGCAACAAGTCTGCGGTTCCCGGAATTCGACGGCAAACCCGGCCCGCTCGAGGACCTCGGCCATCGCCAAGCCCACCTTCGGGAGGAACTGATCCACCATGCACGTTACGAATAGAGAGACCCGTTTGGCCATCGTTGCCAGTGTATCAGTACAATGAAAGAGTGAAGCGACGCAGCCTTTTAGTCGGATTGTTGACGACCGTTGTGGCATGGGCCCGCGAGGCAGAAACGACTCTGCGCGGCAAGCTCGGGAGCGGAGACTTGCTCGAAACCAAGAGCGGCCCAGTGAAGTTGACCGGCGACGAACCGACGCTCGGGGTTATCCGCGATCCTCGGGTGATTGGTTTGGAGTTGGAAGTGGTGGGCGAAGCGCGCGGCTCCGGATCGCTGGAGATTGGCCCCATTCACAAGAAAGCTCTCTATGCAATCAAGAGCGGGCAAAGACTCTTCGTGACATACTGGTGCGACATTTGCTCGATCCGGACCTACACCCCGGGACAATGCTGGTGCTGCCAGGAGCAGACAGAACTTGATCTTCGCGAACGGTACGACTAACTTGCGCTTATTTTCTCCCGCTATCTTCACACTCGCTATCCTCATGACCTCAGAACTTTCGGCCGCCCGATACGAAGCCAAGTCCGCCGTCGACGACGGCATTGGCATCTACACCTTACGGGACACGACCACCGACGTTGTGGTCCGAATCGCTCCCAGCCTGGGTGCCAACGCCTACAGCATGAAGGTAAAAGGGGAGGAGATTATGTTCTCGCCCTACGAGAAGCTGAGCCAGCTCAAAGCGAAGCCGACGCTGCTCGGGACGCCGTTTCTGGCGCCCTGGGCCAACCGCCTGGACCACGAAGGGTTCTATGCCAACGGCAAGCATTATGCGCTGGATCCGGCCGTGGGCAACTACCGTTACGATGGGAGCAAGCAGCCGATTCATGGGCTGCTGAACTATGCCGCCGAGTGGAAGATGATCGGGATTTACGATGGACCCGACCAGGCTTGGTACACGTTTCGACTGGAGTTCTTCCGAATTCCCGCCTACATGGCCCAATGGCCGTTTGCCCACACGATCGATATCACGTATCGATTGAAGGATGGGAATTTGGAGGTCCACACGGAGATCACCAATTTGGCCTTTGAACCGATGCCGCTCGTTATTGGCTACCACCCGTACTACCAGTTGACCGACGCGCCGCGAGACGAATGGAAGGTGACTTTGCCCGCTCGCGAGCACGTCAAGCTGAACGACAAGCTGACCCCGACAGGCGAGCGCGAACAGAACCCGTACACGTCGCCGGTGACGCTGCGGGGCAAGCAGCTGGATGATGTCTTCACGGGACTTGCTGCGAACGCGACTTTCTCGGTGGAGGGCAAGAAGCAGAAGGTAGAAGTCGTCTACGGAGCGAAGTATCCGGTAGCGGTCGTTTACGCGCCGCCGGGGCGCAATTTCATCTGCTTTGAACCGATGACGGGGATTACGAACGGCGCTAATCTCGCCCATGCGGGAAAGTACCCAGAGCTGCAATCGATCCCGGCTGGTGGTGTTTGGAAAGAAAGCTTTTGGGTTAAGCCGAGCGGTTTTTAGTTCGCATCACGATGCCGATCACGATAAGGACCATCGCGGCGGGGATCATGGCGAAGACCCACACGAGCAGCGGCCCGGCGGTTGCCCGCTGGCCGAGGCGGGCGGCGGCCTCAGCGGCTAGGACCAAGCCGGCGACCCAGTAGACCACGTAGCCGAGCACGGCAAGCCCAACTACAATCAAACTGTTGGCCAAAACTCGTTTAATACCCATTGATCCATGCCATCACGGCAACGACCAGTACGTCAAGGAGAAAGGTCCCCGTTGACAAAACGAGACGAGGGAACATTTTGAAGTCGAAGTTCGGACGAGCCTGGCTTCCAACGCGCCTGACCGGGCGAGCCTCGCTTCGGCGCGTTGTTGAGGAGGTAGTTAAAGGTCGGTTGGCTTGTCCATCGCGACAACGAACCGGACCGCACTCGACCCTTGGCACTGCTATATGCCGAACCTGGCATACGAGTCTCGTAGAGCCCTCGGCGATCACGGGAAATTGACCACATGTGGTTGGATAGAGTTGACCACACCGAAATCAGGCGCTGCCACGTGGCAGGCTACTGAGTGTGGTGCCAGCATCCACGCCGCAGGCGCGTAACTCCTTCCTCCTCAGCAGGCATCCTTATTGTCGACCCGATCGTGCGTGGCGATGCCGCGTGGCGGTGAGCCAGACTCAACTTAAACACCACTCTAGCGGAAGTGGTTTAGTTTCAAAACGTTACAATTGTGAAAACGGCCTAGTGACACGCTTTTGCGGATTGCGGCGTCAGACAGATGGAATTAGCTGAAGCGCAGCGTAGGCGGGAGTGCGA
>JBBRIO010000402.1:0-5327 GCA_038220855.1 Bryobacterales bacterium
AATTAGATGGCGTGGACGGATTGGGAGAGGAGGAACGTATCGATTTTGCGAATGAATTGGAGGGTGGAGCGGCCTTCGTCGGCGCCGAAGACGGCGAAGGTGCTGCCGATGCCAAGCAGAATGGAGCGTCCACCGCCGAGGGAGACGGTATGTTCGAGTTTATGGCTGCCGAAGCGGGCGAATTCGGCGCGGACGGAATCGAGTTGGAAGGGTCGTTGGACGATGGCTAAGATTGCGCCGTCGTTCCAATGGAAGAGTTGGTCGGTAGGGAGCATGCGCGAGCGAATGTGCATGAGGAAGAACTGGAAGATTTCGGCGGCGATTTCGGGGCCGAAGCGAGTTTGGAAGACGGAGAAGCGGTCGATGGGGAGGATGGCGATGAAGGAGCCAGGAGTTTGGCGGGCTTCTTCGAGGGCGCCTTCGACGGCGAGGCGTGGAAGCAGTTCGAGGGCGTTTTTGACGGGTTCGAGCTTGACGGCGTCCGAGGAGGTAGGGGAGTGGGATGCGGGGGCGTGATGGGCCTCGGATTCGGCTTCGTGGCGGAGAGAGGCCAGACAGTCGGAGAGCTGCTGTTTGAGAGGCGCGAGGTCCGAATTTGGGGTGGCGTTTTCGAGTTGTTTGGCCAGGATCTTGAGGCTGCCGGCGGCGGGGTGGCCGGAGAGGGAGACGGCGGCGATCGTATCGGCGAGGAGGGCGACCATCTGTTGCCAGTCGTGTTGCTGGGCGCGGATGCGTCGGCGGGCGTCGGCGGAGTAGTCTTCGATGACCTGAACGAGGGATCCGGCGGTGACGAGGATATCGTCGGGGTCGGAATCGGCACCGAGAGTTTCCGAGAAGCCGTGGATTTCCGTTTTGAAACGGTCTCGAGAGTCGACGTCGGCTTCGACCATATGGACGCGGAGCGCGGCCAAGACCATTTGCAGCGTACGGCGGAAGGCGTCGGATTGACGGCTAGTGCCGGAGTGGTCGAGTGATTTTTTGAGTGAAAGAAACATCGCAGCTGACAGATTCCCCGCTGTCAGTGCTCATATCGGTCGGCTGCGCCAAAAAATAGGAGTTATTTTTGCAGGGCGAGGAGCGCCCAGAAGGCGCAGGCGAACACGAGGGGGACGCCGAAGGCGATCGCGAGGCGCACGGTGCGTGATTGGAGCCAGAGGGGGCCGGCCGGGAGCGGTTTGTCGGAGACTAGCGCGGCAGCGGCGCGGCGACCGAGGCCGGGGATGCCGTTATTGAGGGCCGACGGTTCTCCGCGCAGAGTTTTGAGGATTTCGTCGCGACCGCGGGGATCGGCAATGAGGACGGTGGCGGCCATGCCTCCGGTGATGGACTTGTCGAGGCGCTCTCGCACCTTCGGGGGCATGTCTTCGCGGGACGGATAGACGCGAAACCCTTCGGCGTCGGAAACGAGAATCGTGGAGGTTTTAATGGTCGTTCGGGCCATGGTGCAGAGGTGATTGGCGCTTTAACCGCGGGAGGCGATTAAGCCGGTTCCGGAAGTGGACGCCGCTTGATCCAGAATAACCTGAATAAAGCCCAGCGCGGCCTTAGAGAGTGCCTTATCTTTGCGATAAATCAACCCAAGGCGGCGGAGCATCGGCTCTGGAGCGAGGCTAATAGCGATTAGTTTTCCTTCCCTAACCTCTTCGACCAAACTGGAGGTGGACAAGAACGAAATTCCGAGGCCGGCCATGACGAAGCGCTTGATCATTTCGGTGGAGTCCAGCTCCATGGAGATTTGGGTGTTATCTTCGACGTTTTCCATCCAGTGATTAAGGCGGCTGCGGGTGGTGCCGGCTTTAGGGAGGAGAAGGGGGTGGTTGAGGAGGTCTTCGGGGGTGATCGAAGAGGCGAGGGCGAGGGGGTGGCCGGGAGGGACGATGAGTTTTAGCTCGTCGGTATGAATGAGGACGACCTGGAGTTTTTTCTCTTGGATGGGGAGTTGGCAGATGCCGAAGTCGGCGAGGTTATCGAGAACGGCTTCGACGACTCGGGAGCCGTAGGAGCGGTCGACGTGGATCTGGACGTTGGGGAAAAGCTTTTTGAATTCGCCGAAGACGTCGGGAAGGACGTAGAGGCAGGTGGCTTCGTTGGCGGCGACGATGAGTTCGCCGCGGGGCACTTTATCGAGTTCGTTGATGTCATCCTGCGCGCGTCGGCGGAGGTCGAGAATCTGTTCGCAGTAGTCGGCGAAGATTTTTCCCGCGGTGGTGAGGGAGATGCGGGTACCGAGGCGATCGAAGAGGGTAGCGTTGAGTTCCTGTTCGAGTTGGCGCACTTGAGCGCTGATGGCCGGCTGCGTGCGGAAGCACGTGAGGGCGGCCTTGGAGAAGCTCTTCAGGCGAACAATCTCCAGAAACGTGTGTAGCTGATCTAAATCCATCGGAAAGGAAGAGGGGGTACGGCGTTACCGCGAATTGTACCGCAGTCGAAGAGAGGGTGCTAACGGGGAATGAGTTGTTATGCTATTCGGATGAGGCTGGGCATAGATTTTGGCACCACCCGCATTGTGGTGGCCGCGTGTGATCGCGGCAACTATCCGGTTGTCACGTTCGAAGGGAGTGACGGCGCGGTGCGCGATTGGTTTCCCCCGTTGGTGGCGGTTAAAGACGGGGCGAGATGTTACGGATGGCAGGCATGGGGCATGCAGGAGGATCCGTCGGCGACGGTAGTCCGGTCGTTGAAGCGATATCTGTCCGAGGCGGGTCCGCAGACGCCGGTGGAGATCGGGGGGTTGGAGACGCCGCTGTCGACTTTGCTGGCGGAGTTGGCGGGTAGTTTACGGGAGGCGCTGGTGGGGGCTTCGAACGTAAAAATTCGGGCGGGGGAGGAGATTGAAGTGATGTTGGGAGTTCCGGCGAGTGCGAATTCGAACCAACGTTTCTTAACGGTGGACGCGTTTCGGGCGGCCGGATTTTCGGTGGTGGGTCTGCTGAATGAGCCCTCGGCGGCCTCGATTGAATATGGGCATAGCCATCGGGAGCAGACCAACGCTAAACAGCACATATTGGTGTACGACTTGGGAGGTGGGACGTTTGATGCGTCGCTCGTGGAATTGGACGAGCGGTCGCACGGAGTGGTCGCCAGCGAGGGCATCCCGACGTTGGGGGGCGACGACTTCGACGGATTATTGGCCGATTTGGTGTGGCCAGCGGGGCATGAATTGACTCAGAGCGAGTATTTCCGGCTGCATGAGGAGTGCCGATTGCAGAAGGAGTCGTTGAACCCGAACTCGCGAAAGGTGGTGTTGGACTTGGACGTGGTGCGGCCCGGGTTGGGGACGGTGACGATTCCGGTGGGCGACTATTATGAGAAGTGCCAGGTTTTGGTGGCGGAGACGGTGCACGCGGTGGCGGATTTGACTTCGCGAACGGAGAGTTTAGAGGCGATCTACGTGACGGGCGGGGGGAGCGAGATGCCGCTAGTCGCGCGGCTGTTGCGGGAGACCTATGGGCGGAAGGTGAAGCGGAGCCCTTACACCCGGGCGGCGACGGCGATTGGGTTGGCGATACAGGCCGATAAGAGTTCGGGGTATGTGCTGCGGGACCAGTTTACGCGCTACTTCGGGGTTTGGCGCGAGTGGGAGGGGGGGCGGGTGATGCGGTTTGATCCGCTGTTTGCGAAGGGGACGGATCTACCCCATGCGGGGGAGCCGGCGCTGGAACAGCGGCGGAGCTATACGGCCGTCCATAACATTGGGCACTTCCGCTACCTGGAGTGTTCGCATTTAGACGAACGGGGGCAGCCGGACGGCAGCATTACGGTGTGGGATGAGATTCGGTTCCCGATGGACCCGGCGTTGCAGGGGCTGGCGGATTTGGGCGCGGAGCCGGTGCGGCATGTGTATTTGAATCAGCAGATTGCGGAAACGTACCGCTGTGGAGCGGGGGGCGAGTTGGAAGTGGAGATTGGGAACTTGTCGGCGGGGTACGAGCGGAAGTACCGTTTAGGGCGGTGGGGCGGCAACACGGCACCGATTGTTCCGGGAAAAACGAAGCGGGCGGCCACGAAGAAGAAGGCCGCCGGGCGATAATCGAGAGACTTAACCAAAACCATGTCGACGAAACCGCGTGATGCTTCGCGTCCTTTGAGCGAGAACCTTAATTTACTGAAATGGGTCGAGAAAATGGCCCAACTGACCAAGCCGGTCGCGATCCACTGGGTGGATGGGTCTGAGGAGGAAAACGCCCAACTTTGCCAGGAGATGGTGGATGCGGGGACGTTTATCCGTTTGAACGAGGAGACCTGGCCGGGCTGCTACTACGCGCGTTCGCATGCTAACGACGTCGCTCGGGTGGAGGATCGGACGTTTATCTGCTCGCTATCGAAGGACAATGCGGGGCCGATGAACAACTGGGAAGACCCGTTCAAGATGCGCAAGAAGTTGAAGACGCTGTTCAACGGGAGCATGGCGGGCCGGACGATGTACGTGCTGGCGTTCAGCATGGGTCCGGTGGGCTCGCCGATGTCGCAGATCGGGGTGCAACTGACGGACTCGCCTTACGTGGTCGTGAATACGCGGATCATGGCGCGGATTGGGCAGCCGGTGTTCAAGCTGATTGACAAGAACGTGAAGCGCGTGGTGCCGTGCATGCACAGCGTCGGTGCGCCGTTGGCGGCGGGGCAGAAGGATGTAACTTGGCCGTGCAACACGGAAAAGTACATCGTGCATTTTCCGGAGAGCCGGGAGATCTGGTCGTACGGATCGGGGTACGGCGGGAACGCGCTGTTGGGGAAGAAGTGCTTTGCGCTGCGGATTGCGTCGAATATGGCGCGGGACGAGGGTTGGATGGCCGAGCACATGTTGATTCTGGGGGTGGAGAACCCGCAGGGTGAGAAGACATACGTGGCGGCGGCGTTTCCAAGCGCCTGCGGGAAAACGAACCTGGCGATGTTGATTCCACCCGCGAGTTTTGCGGGATGGAAGGTTTGGACAGTGGGCGATGATATTGCTTGGATCAAGCCGGATGATAAAGGAAAGCTGCGGGCGATCAACCCGGAGGCGGGCTTCTTTGGAGTAGCGCCGGGGACGAGCGACCAGACGAACCCGAATGCGATGGCGGCGCTGCGGTCGAACACGATTTTCACGAATGTGGCGTTGACCCCGGAGGGGGGAGTTTGGTGGGAAGGGATGACGGAGACCCCGCCGGCCGAATGCACCGATTGGCAGGGTAATCGTTGGACGCCGGAGATGGGGACGAAGGCGGCGCATCTGAACGCGCGGTTTACGGCCCCGGCGTCGCAGTGCCCGACGATTGACCCGGCGTGGGAGGACCCGACGGGGGTGCCGCTGAGCGCGATCGTGTTTGGCGGTCGGCGGGCGGCGACGA
>JBBRIO010000403.1:0-5290 GCA_038220855.1 Bryobacterales bacterium
ACCGTCGACCAACTTCTCCGCTTGAACACGTAGTCTGATTACGCTTTAAGCAGAGATATTTAGGAAGGCAATAGACCCGTATTCCCCAAAAACGACCTACGGCAGCTTTGGCACATACTTGGCCCAGAAAAGAACTTTTCACTGCTCACTACCACGCCTGTCAAGCGTTTTGCGCGGAGTTTTGCAAGAGCCTCACAACCCAAAAAAATATATCTTTCGCTTCTTTTCTATCACTTACAGACACAGCGTCCAAATTGGCATCCTCCCATAGCGTAGGATTCTATCAGGTAGAAGCCCGTTTGACCGAACCCTCGGTCAGGCGGGCTTTTCCATTTCTACATACAGGAGAATCCACCCATGTCCACCGAAACGTTCGTCTTTGATGAAGAAGCATTCATCGCCAAGTGCGTCGCCGACCACGAGGCCGAGTTAGCCGTCGTGGCTGCCGCCAACCAAGCCCGCCTTCAAAGAATCACCAACCAGCGCAATGCCATGAAGTCAACCGGACCCCGCACGCCGGAAGGCAAAGCGGCCTCCAGCAAAAACCGCCTCGCCCACGGCCTCTGTTCTTCTGCCCTACTCATTCGGGGCGAATCGTCCGCCGATTTCGAAGCGCTCCATGCTGATATCGTCGGCGCATATCGACCCGCCACGCCAGAAGAGAAAATTCTCACCGACCAATTAGCCGAAGCCCAGTGGCGGCTGAACCGCGCCCGCCGTGTCGAAGGGAGAACGCTCAATCTGCTCGCAGAAGACACTTTTAACTACCTGAAGGAAGAAAACGAGGAAGAGGATCCCGCCGACTCGGACCCGGATCAACTGATCGCTGTCTCGTTTGCGAGCGTCCCCAACCAGGCCATCTATCGAAACATGTACCGTTACGTCGCGGCCATCGAAAAGAGCCATCAGCGCTGTCTCAAAAACCTGCAATACGCCCAGGAAAAGCGCCGGACGCTGCCGCCCCCGCCGCCGGTGCAGCCGGAAGAAGTCAAAGTAGCCACGGCCAACTCCCCCCTCCCAGAAGTTGGCTTCGAACCGCAATTCGTTCCCCCGGGCTGCGGCAGCGCCCCGGCCTACACCGACCGCTGCTGACCTGGCTTCGTTTCGTAGAACCCCGCCGCCTCCGAACCGTATTCTGCTCTTTGACAACTGAACCGCCAAACCGGCTCACCCGAAGTGTCTCTCTGCTTCGGACCAATGGTTCACTCTGCGGCCCGGCCAACACCGACCGCCGCTGACCTCGCTTCGTTTCGTAGAATGCCTCCGCCTCCGAAGCGTATGCGGCACATTGCAACTCACCCCTCGAACCCTCTTACCCGCGGGGTCTCTCTGCATGGGAGTCAGTATTCACTCTCCGGCCCGGGCATCGCCAACCGCTGCCGACTTGGCTTCGTTTCGTAAACGCCTCCGCCTCTGAAGCGTATCCGGCTCTTAGAAACTCAACCGCCCAACCCTCTTACCCGCAGTGTCTCTCTGCATGGGACTCAGGGTTCACTCCGCAACCCGGGCATCGCCAACCGCTGCCGACTTGGCTTCGTTTCGTAAAACCTCACCGCCGCCGAACCGGCTTGCCCGAAGTGTCTCTCCGCATCGCACCAACGGTTCACGGTGCACCGCGGGCAAGGCCAACCGCTGCTGACCCGGCTTCGATTCGTAGAACCCCGCCGCCGCCAATCCGGCTCACCCGAAGTGTGTCTCAAGCTCGGCGACTCCAGGCCTAGCTGGTCGCCGCTTCCTCAATGGTCAACGTGCCCTTATCAGCGTCCAAAGTAGCCATCACGCCCATCGGCAACGTCAACTGGTCCGCCGTATGCCCAATCGTCATCCCGGACAGCACCGGTATCTTCAGCTTCCCCAGAATCTCGTCCACCACTTCGCCCAGCGACAGGTTGTTGTCAAACCCGGGCTTATAATCCTTCGGCGTACACCGCGAGCACTCCCCAAACACAATCCCCGCCGCCTGGTCCAGCTTCCCGGCCAGCCGCATCTGCGTCAGCATCCGATCCATCGAATACGGCTCCTCTCCCACGTCCTCAATAAAGAAAATCTTCCCCTTCGTGTCCACCTCGTACGGAGTTCCCATCGTCGTCGCCAGCAGCGTCAAACAGCCCCCGGTCAGCGCCCCCCTCGCCTTGCCCCCCACAATCGTCCGCAGCGAGTGCCCCGGCCGCAGCGGGTTCGACTCCACTGGATTCGTCACCGTTCCAATCGGGCCCTTCTCGAACAGCGCCTTCCGATAGTGC
Source organism: Bryobacterales bacterium (assembly GCA_038220855.1). Lineage (GTDB taxonomy): Bacteria > Acidobacteriota > Terriglobia > Bryobacterales > Bryobacteraceae. The sequence goes on from JBBRIO010000403.1 coordinate 2,244, forward strand.
TTCTGCGTATACTCCGTAAACGCCGATAGCGGCACCGGCCCATGAAACGTCACGAGGCCCGTCTTCTGGTGAATCGCCAGGTGCATCGCCGTAATGTCGCTGTAACCGATGAAGATCTTCGGGTTCTTACGGATCAAATCATAGTCCAGCGCCGGCAAAATCTGCGCGCTCCCGTATCCGCCCCGTATCGCGAACACAGCATCCACTCCCGGGTCCGCGAACATAGCGTTCACATCCGCCGCCCGTTCCTCAATCGTCCCCCCCAAATACCCCAGCTTCCGCTTCACAAACTGGCCCATCTTCACTCTGCACCCGAAGTGCTCCATCGTCCGGACCGCCGTCCGTAACTCGTCCGGGTCGCTCACGTAGGTCGACGGGGTCACCAGCCCGATCGTCTGCCCCGGTGCCAACCGCTTCGGCTTGAGCAACGCCGGTGTGGCTGCTTCCACCGCGCCTGCCGCGGCAACTGTTCCCAGAAAGGCTCTACGCTTCATAACCCTTGAGTCTAAAGCAACCGCCGCACCCGCCGCTGATAATCCCGATACGTCCCCCCTAACTCGCGTTCCAGCTTCCGCTCTTCGAACTCCATCCCGATAAAGAGATACCCCGTCAGCGTCACCGCCAAGAGCAACCCGCCCTCCGTCATCACCGGCCGCAGCCACAGAATCATCAGCACCGCAACGTAGATCGGATGCCGGGAGTACCGATACAGGAACGGCTCCTGAAACCGAGCCGGGCCCGGTTCGCGCCACCCCAAAAGCTCCCCCGCACCCAAGGACGCCCCCGCCCACACCAACAGCCCAAAGCCCGCCGCCCAGCCCGGCCAGAGCCAAGACGGGGTTCGCCAGAGGACATCCGCCATCGGGCACCACAGCAGCCATCCCAGGCCCACCGCGGCGTAGGACGCGAGCGCGTAAACCCGGCGACTCACCCGCAGCCGGGCCATCCCGCTATGCTGCACGGCAAAAAGCGCCAATATTCCGAAATTCCAGCCCGCGTCAGTCACCGTGCCGGTCACGCTGCCGGTCGCGTCAACTTGAACACCAAAACCCCCAGCGGAGGCAACGTCAGCGCCACGCTGTACGCCCGCTGATGCGCCGGAACAGGCTCAGCCAGCGCCCAGCCATGGTTGCCGACATTCGACCCGCCAAACAGATGCGAGTCCGAATTCAGGATCTCAATGTAAGTCCCCGGCTCATGCACCCCAATCCGGTATCCATGCCGGACCATCGGTGTGAAGTTACAGACCACTAACAACCAGTCCCGCGGATCCTTTGCCTTCCGGTTGAACGAGATCACCGAAGACTCGACATCCCGGAAGTCCACCCAGTCAAAACCGTCGCCGTCGTTGTCCCGCTCGTACAGCGCCGGCTCCCGCCGGTACAGCGCGTTCACCTCGGCCACGTAGTGCTGCAACTGCCGGTGCAGCGGATAGTCGAGCATCGACCAGTTCACGCTCCCCGCCTCGTTCCACTCCTCGTACTGGCCAATCTCCTGGCCCATGAACAACAGCTTCTTGCCCGGATGCGTGTACATGAAGCCCAAAAACGCCCGGACGTTGGCAAACCTCTGCCACTCGTCGCCGGGCATCTTGCCGATCAAGGTCGCCTTGCCGTGCACCACTTCGTCATGGGAAATCGGCAGCAGGAAGTTCTCCGTAAAGGCGTACAGCAGCGAGAACGTGATGTGGTTCTGGTTGAACTTCCGGAACACCGGGTTGTACTTGAAGAAGGCGAACATGTCGTGCATCCAGCCCATGTTCCACTTCATCGTGAAGCCTAGCCCGCCCGTATAAACCGGCCGCGACACCCCCACAAACGACGTCGATTCCTCGGCGATCGTCACCGCCCCCGGGATCTTGTGCACCTCGGTATTGCACTGCCGCAGGAAGGCGATCGCCTCCAGATTCTCCCGCCCGCCGAACTCGTTCTTCAGCCATTCGCCCGGCTCCCGGCAGTAGTCCAGGTAGAGCATCGAGGCCACCGCGTCCACCCGCAACCCATCGATGTGATACTGCTCCAGCCAGAACAGCGCGTTCGAAATCAGGAAGCTCACCACCTCGCTGCGCCCGTAGTTGAAGACGAGCGTCCCCCAACCCTTGTGCTCGCCCTTGCGGGGGTCGGCATGCTCATACAGCGCCGTCCCGTCAAAGAACGCCAGCCCGTGAGTGTCCCGCGGATAGTGCCCCGGCACCCAATCCACAATCACCCCGATCCCCGCCTCGTGGCACTTATCGACGAAGTACTTAAAGTCGTCCGGCGCTCCAAAACGCGCCGTCGGCGCATAGAACCCGGTAACCTGATAACCCCACGACCCCGAAAACGGATGCTCCATAATCGGCAGCAGCTCGACGTGGGTATAGTTGAGCCGCTTCACGTACTCGACCAGCGCTATCGCCATCTCCCGATAAGTCAGCGACCCTCCATCGGGGTGCCGCATCCAGCTCTCCAGATGGACTTCGTACACCGACATCGGCTCATCGAGCGGCTTCCGCCCCGCCCGTTCTACCATCCAGGCCTGATCGGACCATTCGTACCGCCCCAGATCCGCCACCACCGAAGCCGTCTTCGGCGGAATCTCCGTTTGAAAGCCATACGGGTCGCACTTGAGCATCTCGTACCCGTTGTACTTACTCTTCACGAAGTACTTATAGTGGACCCCGTAACTTACTCCGGGTATAAACAACTCCCACACGCCGCCATCCCGCATCCGCATCGGATGCCGCCGCGTGTCCCAATCGTTAAAGTCGGCCGTCACGCTAACCGCCTGCGCGTTCGGCGCCCACACCGCGAACAGCACCCCGTCGATCCCCTCGACCTCCATCCGATGCGCCCCCAGCGTCTCCCACGCCCGGTATAACGTCCCTTCCCCGTGCAGGTGCAAATCAAACTCGCTCAGCACCGGCCCAAACCGATACGGGTCCTCGGTCTGCTCCTTCCTCCCGTCGGCCAGTTCGAACTCCAACCGGTATGGCCCCGTCCACTCGCTCACCCAGAATCCGGTCTCGAGCGTCTGCCGCATCGGCACCCGCATCTCTCCGCGGATCA
>JBBRIO010000404.1:0-5290 GCA_038220855.1 Bryobacterales bacterium
ACCCAGATCGATCCGAACCCCGCCGTAATCCCCGAACAAGGCCGCTTGCCCACTTCGATCGTCGCCGTGACCTTGTTGGTCTTCAGGTCCATCCGCGACACCGTACCCTTCGGCTTGTTCGAAACCCAAACGGAGTCTTTCGTAATCACGAGCCAATCCGGCACGCCGGGCACTGCGAACACCGCTTCCGGCTTCACTTCGCTCATCGCATGTTTCACCGACGCATCGCTGACGCCCGGCCGGGGAACCCGCGGTGGCCGGTTGCCTTTTTTCATCTGGGGCTCCTGCGCCCACATGCTCGCCGCCACTGCGGCGATGCCGATCCACTTCTTCATGGCGTTGCCGTGCTCCCGTTTGTAAAGTTCCTCGGCGGACGAGGGTAAATCGTAAAATCACGCAAAGCCTTCCGCTCCGGCTTCCCACCCATCAACTCCAACTCCCGGACCAGCTCCATCAAATGTGCCCGACCTAACTCTAACGAATGCTCGGCCGGTTGGTACGTCGTCCGGACGACGTAATCGACGAACGGCGTCCGAGCCTGCTCAATATGTGTGCCCAAAACGTGGCTGACCGCGCGGCTCTCCGTGAACTCGAGCAAGCTCTTCATGCTCTTCAAGAACGCGGGAAAATCGTCGACGTACAACCGGCCAGGGTAGAGCGAATCGCCGGTCAGCAGCACGCCCGTCCGCTCGTCATAGAAGGCAACGCTCTTAGCGTCATGCCCCGGAATTGGCAGCGCTTCAATCTTCCGGCCGCCCAGGTCGATCGTCTCCGCGTAGCCCGGTGCCATCACGGTCACGCCCGCCAGTCCTTTCAATTCCGCATCTCCCGCCACATGGTCGCCGTGTCCGTGGCTATGCACCACGATCACCGGCATCTTCCGCCGCAGCTTTTCAACGATCGCCGCCGTGCCCGGCTTCCCGGCACCCGTGTCGAGCAGCATCGCCTTGTCCTTGCCAAACAGCAGGTAAAGGAACGGCTTCTCGTAATGCACGCAACCGCTCTGCCGCAGAATCAACAGGTCTTCGTTGTACGCATGCACCTGCCAATCTGGAATCTCCGCACAGTTCGGCCCGCCCGACAACCACTTGTCCGGCAGTACGCCCACCTGCAACGCCAATGCAAAAGCTAGGAACATTAAACCTCCACCGCCAGGCGATCTTCCGGCGCCGGGTTGTACATCCGCTCAAACTTCACTTCCGAAGCTGCTTGGGTCATTAAGCTCACCCCGATCATCGTCACCAAGCTCACCACCGGAGGCAGCAGCGTATCCAGTCCAGACAACGAAGCTGGCATGTAAAGATGGCAGATCAAACGCAACACGGTACCGACCAGGATCGACGCCTTCGCGCCGGTCGCCGTCGCCTTGCGCCAATGGACGCCCAAAAGTAGCGGTGCCACGCAGCCCGCAAAAACGATGTCAAAAGCGATCACCAGCAGAATGCCCGGCTCTGGCCTTACGTAGGCCACCCAAGCGCCCGCCATCGCCGTCGGAATTGCCAAGACGCGAGAGAGCAGCAGCATCAAGGAGTCATTCACCGCCGTCTTCGACCAGCGCTGATAGACGTTCCGCGCCAACACCACAGAAATCACCAGCATCGCCCCGTTCGCCGTCGACATCGACGCGCCGAGCACGCCTACGAACACGAGCACCCCTAACCAATACGGCAGATGCTCGGCCGCCAAGGTCGGCAACACCATCCGTGGATCTTCGATCTTCGGCATGAGCGATACCGCCGCCAGCCCGAGCAATGACGCGCACAGGCCGATTAAAATGGTCTGAAATCCAGCGTAGTAACAAGCCCGCTGCGCGGTCCGCGGACTGTTGGCCGCAAACACCCGCTCCATGAAGTCCAGCGCCATCGCATTGCCAAACGCCAACGAGATCATCGCCGCCCAGTTTACCAGCGCCCCGTGCTCCATTGATGTAATGCCCCGGAAATCGAGCTTCTCCATCGGCACCTTCGCCAGCAATTCGCCGAGTCCGAACTTCCAGATCACGAAGGCAGCCGATCCGACAAACCCAACCAGCGCGACGTGGATCTGAAAGAAATCCGTCCAGATGGCCGCAAATAGCCCACCGGCCATTGTATAAATCACGATCAGCGTCGTCGTAATCGCCAGCGACATGCCGTAGCTCAGCCCGCTGACGACGGAGAATATCCACGCCACCGCCGACAGATTCCCCGCGATCACCACGGTGAAACAAACGATCGTCAGCGCCGACGTCAGCGCCTCGGTCTGCCGGTCATACCGTCGATAGAAGAACTCGGGCAGCGTAAGCAGGTCCATCTTGTTCAGCGGACCGGCCAAATAGCGGCCGACAAAAAACAAACTCGCCGCCAAACCAAGCGGAATCATCGCCCCGGCCCAAAATCCGGTCGACCAGGTCATCGATACATTTCCCAGCGTCGCGTTGCCGTCCACGGCCTGCGCCATCAGCGCCGTACCGATCACGATAAACGGCATCGCCTTATTGCAAACGGTGTAATTCTTGCTGGAGCCGCGAACTTGGGTGTAGGTGTACAACCCGATCGCGAGCGAAATTGCCATGAAGATCACGACGGGCCAAAACATCACGGTCATGGAGCTCTGCCTCAAAAAACGGAAAGCGCCACAACAAGGGGCATTCACACTACGCGGTAGACCCATTGTAGAAAATCTTGCGCGCCCCGCCTTATCGGTTCTTTTTATGACCTATATTGAAAGCTTGTCCTTTCTTAAAGACATCACCGGAGTCCAGTGGCGCACGCTGCTGGCCGCTATGCTCGGCTGGATGCTCGACGCTATGGACGTCATGCTCTATTCGTTCGCCCTTGTCTCGATCCAAAAGGAATTCGCGCTTTCAGGAACCCAAAGCGGCCTACTGACCACGGCCATGCTGTTTTCCGCCGCGCTCGGCGGAACCCTCGCTGGCTATCTCGCCGATCGCTACGGTCGAACGAAGGTTCTGATGGGCTCCATTCTTACCTACTCGCTCTTTACCGCCGCCATCGCTACCGCGACGAGCTTCGAACAACTCCTGTTTTGGCGCGCCCTCGTCGGCTTTGGCCTTGGTGCTGAGTGGAGCGCCGGCACCGTCCTCGTCGCCGAATCCTGGCCGAGTCAACACCGCGGCAAAGCGATCGCGATTACCCAATCCGGCTGGGCGATCGGCTACATCCTCGCCAGCCTGCTCGCCGCCGCGATTCTGCCAACTTACGGTTGGCGACCGCTGTTCGCCCTCGGTATTCTCCCCGCCTTGCTCACTATTTGGATTCGTCGCGCCGTTCCAGAACCCGCCGTATGGTCGCCCACCGCCCCTCGCGTATCGCTCCGCGTCCTCTTCCGCCCGCCGCTGCGCCGCTACGTTCTGGTCTCGATCGGAATGTCGAGCCTCATCTTGTTCGCCTATTGGGGGCTGTTCACCTGGGTTCCCGCCTATCTCGCTTCTCCCATCGAGAAAGGAGGCGCCGGGCTCTCTGTCGTCCGCTCTACCGGGTGGATCATTCCCATGCAACTCGGCGCTCTGGCCGGCTATTTGAGCTTCGGCTTTCTCGCCGATCGTTTCGGCCGTCGCCCCGTATTCGTGTCGTTTCTGTCCGGCGCGGCCATCGTGACGTATCTGTATGGCAATCTAGCCCAAAGCCCCGGTCTCCTCCTCGCGCTCGGCCCCCTCGTCGGGTTCTTCGGACATGGTTATTACAGCGCCTTCGGAGCCATCCTGAGCGAACTCTTTCCGAGTGGGATCCGAGCCACCGCGCAAGGGCTTTGCTACAACGCCGGTCGCGTTTTTAGCGCTCTCGCTCCTGCCGGCATCGGTGCCCTGGCCGACCGCGAAGGCATCGGCGCCGCGCTGGGAATGACGGCCGCGTTCTTCGCCCTAGGCGGGCTCTTGATCTTCGGCCTTCCCGAAACGAAGGGGAGGGAATTGACCTAGTCTCCCCTGCCATTTACCTTAGCCCTCTTGTGTTTCGGCGATATCCGCCGATAGACCGGGATGGAGAAGCTTTCCATTTTCGCTTGTGAGTCGCAGCCTTTGATGATTGAGGGGCTTTTGCGCGTCTGCGATGCGTCTCCCGACCTGTATCTCTGCGGCACCGCACCGAACTGGACGGCCGCCCGGACCGGGATTGTCAGCCATTTGCCCGCCGTTGTGTTGATCGACAATGCGGCTGGGTACCGGCAAAGTACCCTTTTTCTGGCTGAACTGCGCGCGCTTGCGCCCCGCTCGGCGCCTGTCCTTTGGGTGAACGATCTGGGAGAAACGGAGCTGATCCGGTCGTTGCAAGCCGGCGCCCGTGGAGTGATCCGGCGAAATCAGACCGTCGCGCTGCTTTGCGAATGCCTTCGCCACGTTGCCGACGGACAAATCTGGATCGAGCCCGAACTGTCCGGGGTATGGGCCGAACACTCCCGCCGCGGTCACCCGGCATTAACCCCGCGCGAACGGGGCGTGGTCGAACTGGTCACGCGCGGTCTAAAGAATCGGGAAATCGCTGCCGCGCTCGGTATCACACCGGGAACGGTGAAGGTACACCTGATGCACATCTTCGAAAAGACGTCGGCGAAGGACCGGTTCGACCTCGCACTGCAATCGGCCCGCATCCTGGGGAGTCGCCAGGATATGGAAATTAATTCTCTCGCCAAACGTCATTCGGCCTAAGGTTCCCGGGGGTGGCGTCCGATCAACCTAATAGCCCTTGGGGCACGTGGTTCTCGGCGCAAACTAATGACATCACCCCAGACAGACTCTCCTCTTGAACCCAAACGTTCCCTTTGGACGCCGACTCTGGCGGACTTTCTGTTTTTGTCTCTGATCATCTGGTTGTTCTTGGCGGGCCCGAATGGTTGGCTTTCGCTACTCTCCGACGGCGACACTGGCTGGCATATCCGCGCTGGCGACTGGATGCGCCAACACGGCACAGTTCCCTATACGGACATGTTTTCATTTTCCAAGCCCGGTGCCCCTTGGTTTGCCTGGGAGTGGCTCGCTGAGCTCCTCTTCTCTTATCTGCACGATTGGGCTGGCCTAAAAGGGGTCGTTCTATTCTGCGGCATGCTCATCCCGATCTATCTACTCATCATTTTCCGGCACATGCTGTGGCGTGGCGCTTCGCCCCTACTGGCGCTCGGAATCATTCTCCTCACGAGCGGCTGTTCTGCCATTCACTATCTCGCTAGGCCCCACCTTTTTACGCTGGTTTTTCTAGCGGCCGGCCTTTGGCTAATCGATGCGGAACTCCTGCGTCCCACTCGACGCCTCTGGTTGTTGGTCCCCTTAACCATTCTCTGGGCCAATCTGCATGGT
>JBBRIO010000405.1:0-5279 GCA_038220855.1 Bryobacterales bacterium
GACGAAGGGGGCGGTCCAGATGAGGTATTGGGGGGAGAAGACTTTGCCGGTGAGGATATAGGCGAATAGGAGTACGGCGAGGTCTCGGGCATCGTTGCGTTGTTTTTGGAAGACGACCCAGAGGGCAGCGAGCGAGAGGGCGAGGGCTTGGAGGGGCAACGCCGCGGCGGCTAAGGCGGGGGCCCAGGCGTGGTCGACCTCGAGGCAGATGCAAGGATTAGTGCTGATAAGGCGGGTGGATTGCGGAACGAACTGGCCGAGGAGGAGGAGCAAGCCGGCGGGGAGCGAGCCGAATTCGAGGCCGCGCTGCGAGTGAATCCGGAAGGAGGCGGCGAGGGCGGGGCCGGCGTAGGCGTACCAGCCGGCGAAGGCTACCGACACGGTCAGGACGAAGCTGAGCACCGAGCGAAGGGCGGGGAGGGGTTCGCGATGGAAGCGGAGGATTGGGACGGCCAGGACCAGGGCGGGGACGAGTTTGACGAGCGCGCCGAGCGCGGCGACCGCACCGGCGGCCCCGGAGCGACCGCGGAGGAGCAGTACGAGGGCACCGAGGATGGTGACGGCCACCAGGACGTCGAAGCGCCAGATGACCAGGCCGGCAAGAGGCGTTAAGAAGGCGGTGAGCCAGCCGAGGGCCTGCTTGGGGTTCTGGTTCGTGAGCCGGGCGTAGCTTTCGGTTAGAGCGAAGAGGACGCCGACGGCGACGAACATCAGCAGGCTGTAGGCGAGTAAGTAGACGATGTAACTGCGGGCGATGACCCCGGGGAGAAGCGTGACGAGGAGGGCGACCGGGGGGTAAGGGACGAGGAAATCGATATAGGGCGCGCGGCCGGAGAGGACGGCTTCGACCCACTGGAAATACAGTTCGATATCGCCCTCCATGGTTCGAGGGCTGTTGAAACCCCATTGCAAAACGTGGGCACCCTTGAAGAGCAGCCATTGGAGAAAAAGGGAGCCCGCAGTGAGAGCGGCGAAGCGGAGGGTCGCTGCTGGCCAGAGGACCCCCGAGAAAAAGTTCGTCACCATCCTATTGTAAGTAGAAGCTGAAGAGTTGATCGCCGGCGGCGACGAGCAGATATTGATGGCCGTCGACCATGTAGGTTTGCGGCGCGTTGGAGACTTGGCCGATGCGCGAGTGCCAAAGGATTTTGCCGTTGGCGGCGTCATACGAAACGAGGTTGCCGCTGATGTCTCCGGCGAAGACGAGTTTGCTGGCAGTCGCGAGAATTCCGTTGCCGCCGCCGAAGCCGCCGCCGACGCCGGGGTAGCGATGACGCCAGGCAATTTTGCCGGTTTTATAGTCGATGGCTGTTAGATAGCTGCCCATGGAGGCGACTTGTTGCTCGTCCTTACCGCCGAGGCCCATGGCGCCACGGGGGTCGGTTTCGGTGAGGTAGTACATCGCGTAAGTGTCGCTTTGGGGGACGTAGAAGAGGCCGGTGCCGGGAGAGAAAGCCGCCGGGGGCCAGTTGGTGGCTCCGTAGTTGTTAGGGGAGACGAGGGCGCCGGGGACGGAGGAGTCTTTTAACGGGTCGCGCATGGTTTGGCCTTTGGCGTTGATCTGTTTGACCCAGTTGACGGTGTCGGAGAATTTGCTGGTGAGGAGGTGCTCGCCGGTGAGGCGATCGACGACGTAGAAGTAGCCGTTGCGATCGGCGTGGAGGGCCATTTTGCGGGGCTTGCCTTGGAACTCGCCGTTGACGAGGATGGGGGTTTCGCTCGAATCCCAGTCGTGGGTGTCGTGGGGGTTGAGTTGGTAGTACCAGGCCATTTTGCCGGTGTCGACGTTGAGGGCGACGAGGGAGCAGGTGTAGAGGTTATCGCCGTCGCGGGATTTCGGGTTTGTGTAACTGGGAGAGGGGTTGCCGGTGCCGAAGATGTAGAGCTTGGTTTCGGGGTCGTAGGCTCCGGGGATCCAGACGTTGCCGGCGCCGACGCGGGCACCTTCGAGGCTGCCCCAGGATTCGACGCCGGGGTCGCCCATTTTCATGGGGACGGTGTAGGTGGTCCATTGGACATCGCCGGTTTCGGGGTCGCGGGCTTGGACGTAGCCGGGGGCGTCGAGGTCGTTGCCGGTGCCGATGAGGATGTGATTGCCGACGACGATGGGGGCCATGGTGGAGAAGTATTGCTGATTGAAGTCGGCGATGGGCTTGTGCCAGCGTTCTTTGCCGGTGAGGGCGTCGAGGCAGACGAGGTAGTCGTCGGGGGTTTCCATGTAGAGCCATTTGCCCCACATGCCGAGGCCGCGGTTGCCGATGTGGGTGCCGCCTTTGGTTTTCCAGAAGTAGTGCCAGAGGACGCGGCCGTCGCGGGCGTCGACGGCCCAGGCGTTGTCAGGCGTCGAGAAGTAGAGGCGGCCATCGACCATGAGGATGGAGGCGCGGATGTTGGTGTTGCCGCCGAAGCTGGCGGCGAGTTCGGCGCTGCCTTCGCCGCCGACGATGGTGGGGGGGCCGCCGAAGCCTGGGCGTCCGCCGGGGGCGGCGGAGCCCATGCCGCCGGTGATGCGGGTGGTCCAGGCGAGGGTGAGGTTTTTGACGTTGGTCTGATTGATTTGGGTGAGACGGCTATAGCGCTGGCCGGAGTAGTCGCCGTTGTAGGTGGGCCAATCGTTGGCGAGGGGTTTCGTGAGGAGCGCGGGGTCGAGGGTTTGGGAGTAGAGCGCGGCCGAGAAGGAGAGGCAGAGGGCGAGTTTCATTTAAGGGTCACCAGGTAGGCCGTCAGGTTGTGGATGTCGGTATCGGAGTAAGTTGATAGGAGCTTGCGGTGACCGATGAGGGGATCGTGGAGTTCAACTTTGGGGACGTCGCCCGAGCGGGTGAAGGTGACGGGGGTGCCTTCGGCATCGACGAGAGAGACGAAGAAATCGTCGATGCGGAGGAGGCGGCCGGTGACTTTCGCGGAGGTGGTCGCGACGGTGACGGTGGTGGGGGAGACACGGGAGGTGCCGCCGCCGCGACCGCCTCCGGAGCCGGGCATGAGCCAGGTTTGTTGGAGCTGTTTAGGGTCGGTGATGCGGGAGGCGATGCCGTTCAAACTGGCATGGCAGCCGGCGCAGGTTTTGGCGAAGTAGGCTTGGCCGGCAGCGGCGTTACCGGTGACGATGGAGGGGGCGGGTTGCGGGAGATGTCGTAGCCGCCGACTTTGAAATTGTGGATGAAGGCGGCGATGTCGGAGATCTGGGTGGGGTTGAGATCGAACTTCGGCATGCCTTCGCGGCCTTCGCGGATGACGGGGCCGATGAGTTCGCCGTTTCTGTCGTTGAGGACGAGGGAGGTACGGATGAGGTTGGGTCCGCCGGAGCCGCCGCGGGCATCGACGCCGTGGCAAAAGGTGCAGTGAACGCCATAGACGGCCTTGCCGCGTTCGAGTGAGGCGGGATCGGCGGGAGGCCGTTCCGGAAAGGCGGGGGGAGACGGGGGGCTGGGCGTAGAGGGGGAGGAGCGCGGCGAGGAGAGCGAGCGCGCGAGGTAGACTCGGCATATCGGTTTTACGCTATCACGAAATGGCTGGGAGACAGCCCCCGAATTCATCGAGTGCGGGCTTGGTGGCCGGGCCGACGGAAGGCATCCCGCCAAGGGCGATGAATTGCGTACAATACGCACTATGAAACTACAACAAACCTTGCTTGCTTTGCTTGCGGCGCTCTGCTTGACCGTTGCGCCCGCGTTCACCCAGGGAGCCGCCAAAAAAGCGCCGGCTGCCGACGCGAAAAAAGAGATGAAGGCCGCCGTGCCGGCTGCCGGGGGATTGATCGACCTCAACTCCGCGGATTCCGCCACCTTGAAGACGATTCCTGGAATCGGCGACGCTTATTCGGCAAAGATCATCGCCAACCGCCCGTACAAGGGCAAGGACGAGATTGTGAAGAAGGCGGGGGTGCCGCAGGGCGTCTACGACAAGATCAAGGACAAAATCATCGCGAAGCAGAAGTAACGGTGCCGTACAGAACACTGGAGGCCCGCATCGTCATCCGGGGTTCGGTTCGGGGGGTTCTATGCGAGGGGGTTCTATGCGAAAATTGAGGCTGATACCTTATGGCAGACAAAAGCGTAGCGGCGGCGTTGAATCCGAAGAAGAGCGTCCCGATTATGAAATGGGTGACTCCGATAATCATTGGATGGCTGGTGCCGGGTGGCGGGCACATCTACCAGGGCCGGATGCAGCGGGGCTTGCTGGTGGGCATCGCGACGATTATCTGTTTCGTTTTCGGGCTGTTGATGCGGGGGGCTTTTTTTGAACCGCAGACGGGGGACCTGTTGACGACGCTGATTTATACGGGCGGCAACGTGGCCAACAAGATGGTGGGTATACCGTATTTTCTGGCGACTTGGCTTGGTTACAATCAAGCGGATGTGGCGGGGCATGTGCACGACTACGGGACCAAGTTTTTGGCTGGCGCCGGGATGTTGAACGTTCTGTCGCTAGTGGATGCTTACGAGATTGCGACGGGGCAGAAGGATTAACGCAAATATGCCTAAGATTGCTTTGACGCATTTGGAGACCGCGATTCTGTTTGCGCTGCTGATTTCAGTTGTGCTCGGCGTGGTGACGAAGAAGACGGATAAAGACCGTTTGCAGTACGGCCTGTACTGCTTTGCCTGTTTCGTGGGAACCATTTTCGGGTTGGGTTGGCTGATGAAGCTAGGCCACGGATAGGCGTTTCTCTTTTATGCCGGGAACGTTGACGCGAACGACAATTGAGCGAGAGACGGGCGAGGAGAATCAGGACGAGCGAGCGGCGCTTTACAACGTCGTCCTGCTTGATGACGACGAGCACACTTACGACTATGTGATCGAGATGCTGATGCGTTTGTTTTCGTTGGGCGAGGCGCAGGCGCTGCGGCATACCGTCGAAGTGGATACGATGGGGCGGACGATTGTGCTGACGGGGGAGATTGAAGAGGCGACGGTGTCGAAGGAAATGATTCATGGCTACGGGGCGGATCCGCGGATGGCGAATTCGAAGGGCTCGATGACGGCGGTGGTGGAACCGGCGACGCAAGGGGCCGACTAAGTGTCCGTCGCCATTGTGACGGGGGCGTCGCGGGGCATTGGGCGCGCCACGGCGCTGCGCCTGGCGATGGACGGGGTGGCGGTGGCCGTGAACTACCGCGAGAACGAGGGAGCGGCGACGGAGACGGCGGACTTGATCCTGCGGGCTGGCGGCCGGGCGATTGCGGTACGGGGCGATGTCGGCGACCCGGCGTGTGGGCCGCGACTGGTGGACGAGGTCGCAGATCGACTGGGGCCGGTGACGATTCTCGTGAACAACG
>JBBRIO010000406.1:0-5266 GCA_038220855.1 Bryobacterales bacterium
CGGCGTGGCGGACTGTGCGGGGTGGCTCGGCTCGCTGCGGCTCTCGCTGCGGGGCTCGGGGGGCGCTCAAAACGATGGAATAGCCGTGCGCGACGCGTGCGAGAAGTGGCTTCGGTTGGCTTTGGTTGTCGCCGATTTCGGGGGTTTCGGTGGGTTCGGCCACTGTGTTTTCAACAGGTTGTGGGTTTGCTTGTGGTGCGGCGGGGGGAACTTCATCCGGTTCGGGTTCGGGTTCGGATTCCGGCCGGGAGGTGTAGATCTCCTGGGCGATCTCGGTGGCGGGGTTGAAATCGGCGGGCGGCCGGAGAAAGGGATCGAGGCTGCGGAGTTGCTTGAATTCGCGGTAGCTGGCGGCGATGGACCGTTCGACGGCGGCGATATCGAGGCGCAGACCGGCGAAACCTCCGCCGGGGCCGGAGGCGGCTTGGTAGGCGCGGGCGAGAGCGATGGCTCCGGCGCAGGAGGGGAGGACGTCGTTTTGGATTTTGTCGGCGACGGTTTGGAACTGATCTTCGAGAAGAACCATGCGGATGCAGCGGAAGCGGATGAGCTCCCATTGGCTGGCGGCGATGCGGTAGATGATCTCCTTTTCGGCGAAGTCGCGGGGGCTGAGTTTGGCCATGAGGCTTTCGAGAGTCCGGGAGTAATCGACCATGGATTCGCCGGGGAGGAGCACCGGGTTGGTCGAAGTGGCGTAGTCGATGAACTGGGAGCGGCGGCCGTGTTTGAGGCCGTTGCGGCGGGAGTTGGCTTTGCCTTCGGCGGTTTTGGGGCCGGTGCTTTTTTGGGCGTTGGCCCGGTTGGTTTCGGCGCGGCGGGCCATTTTCTCGGCTTCAGTTAGGGGCGTTTCCATGGCGTTCTCCTTTGAAAAGTAGGGGTAAAATGGCGAACGCCCCACCGGGTTGGGCAGGGCGTTCGCGAATGTCTAAACTACTTTGATTTGAGACTAGCAGGCGAGGAGGCGAAAACGGATCGGAGGGTGTGGAGAAATTCCTTGTAGGTGACTGATAGAATAGGGACTTAGCTTTATTTTCACACGTTGTGAACGGAATTTGGCGGAGTGGGAAAAGTGAAAAAGTGGATTGGATGTTGTTGATTCGGGGGGAGTTATTGACTGAGTTTGGAAAAGGGGCCGTTTTGCGCTCCGGGCTAGGGTAACTCGACCCTGTGTACTTCAGCGACCCGGCAGCGGAGTGGAGGGCGGTCCGCTTTTTTCCGTGGGTGGGTAGGCCGGTTGGGAAGTGGCGATCTCAGGTAGCGGCGGTGAAAACATGGATGTGTTGGGCGGTTGCGCTCGGGACACAACGCCACGCGATGGACTGGTCAAAGGTAATGAGTCTGCCTCGGCGCTCTACGGCCAGGGCGAGAATATAGACATCCGTGATTTGACTGGGCCCTGGTAGCTTTTCGAGGTCGAAGTGCTTCGGGTCAAGGAGGGAGATCCGGTCGTCCCAGAACTCATGACGCCCCAGTTGACGCAGCTCCGAGAGCCTGCCCGCTATGGCTTTGGGGGTTCGAAGACCTCCGATGTGTTTGGTTTGGCAGACCACGCGAACGAAACCGTTTTCAGTCAGTGGGCAGGTGGCCCAACCTGCTTTGGCATGCTCTGCAAACCAGTGATGGGCGGAATCGTGATGCGGGTGGGAGGGGTCGAATCGTGCGATCAGAAAATTGGCGTCGAGCAGGCTCGCCATTAGGGCGAGTCTCGAAGCCGGTTAATCTCTTCGAGGGTTATGGACACCTTGCCCGGCAATGGTTCCAGGAGTCTGATGCCGTTGCGGACCGGTGGCGGTGCCTTGCCGGTGAGAGAAATACGGGCCAAATCGGAAAGCACCCGGCCTAAGCTTTCCTTTCGTTCTAAGGCGAGTTGCTTAACCAAGCCCAAAATTTCTTCGTCAAGGTGTACGGTGGTCCGCATGGGGGCAGCCTAGCACATCAGACATCAATCATCAGCCATCGCGGTGACGGTCTCCTGGGCTTGGGCAAGGCCTTGAGCCCATTACCTGCTCACTCGGCTCGATGACCTTCGCCAGATTGCCGAGCGAATCGTTCTTAAACTTCTTCCATTTGCCCTTTGGATCGATCGTCTTTGCGGTCGTCCCGCCATACTCATAGCTCGTGAAGCCGGGGGTTCCGGGGGCGGTGAGTCAGATTGACTGTTCTTCCGAGGGAGTCGTCTTCGTAGATCGTCTTTTGGCTGTCAACGGGGGTCACCGTCGGCGCAACGGGCAGCGACACCTTCCATACCTTTCCGATAGGCGAGCAGGCGCACGGGGTCGTCTCCGTCACCACTTTGGTCGGCGCTGTCTCCGTCGAGCCAACCTTGTAGCCGCTAATCATCTGCATCGTTCGGGCGAAGCAATCGACCACCGTCTTCGTCCACCGGGAGTTCGGCGAGAAGTTATTGACCGGCTTACTCGGCCCAGTCTGCTGCGACGTCGCTCGCCAGCGGTCTTCCCGGCCATAGGTGGAGGCTGCCTAGTTGGGGCGGCGTCCTCTGAATTGAATTTGGGCTGGTTTGTCGGCGGGGAGTCCGGGCACACCGTTAGCTTCATGGAGGAGAAGGCGAATCTTTCGGGTCCGCGATTTTTCAAGGTCGACGCGTTCCAGTGCTGTTTTGAGAAAAGACAGCGGAGCGTAGTTCTGGGAAGAAAATTCGGCAAGGGCTAAGTGTCCGACAATGAGTTAACGCCGGGCGGGTCCGCTTAGGGCAGTCCTGCCAGTTGGCTCAGATTCAGGTGGCGGGCAGCAGCGGATTGAAAAACCAAACGAAAACAAAGGGGACGTCCCTTTTCGTCCCTGTTCCCTTTTCCTTTCCCTCACTCACTGCGCCCCGGACCAGATGATCACCGCCTGTATCTCGAACAGTGTAAGGTGGCCGAAGCGAACTCCTCTCCCAACCCCTTTAACTACTACGCCTCCGACGACGTTGATGTGTAGGGTACCTTTCACGCGTATGAAGACGCGGTCCGGCATTGGTTTCTGCTTAAGTACGGATCGAATCAGCGAGAGCCTAGACTCATTCAATTTCTGATGGTGGAACTCGCTTGTTGTGAAATCGCCCCCGAGCCCTCGTGTATCTATCTGTAGAACCTTCTCTAAGGTAGGCCACTCGTCGCCAGTGAGAAGGCAATCTGGCACTACGCCCACAAGTTCGCCATCTCTCAACTGAACCTCAATTGTAACGGGAACACTTTCGCTTGCTGCACCACTTTTTAATCTGCAGATTTCTTGCTCGTCAAAAGGAGGTGGTACCTGCGCGAACCCACACACTGACGGAATTATGAACAACAACCAGAGGAGATATCGAAGGCCGCTGGTCCCACAAAGGACACTCGGCAATTCAGGTGTAGAGTTAACATCTCGGACGCTTGGCCTTTGTCGAGGTAATAGTCGCATAGTTCGAGTTCTTCGCACTCAATTAAACGTGGGGAGCGCCCCGGAGTACTTGCAGTTCTCATTCACGAGGATGTTATTATTCTTTTCCCCTGGGCCGCCCGGGTCGGAATCCAGTCGGATCACTGATCCTCCGAGTGAACGAAATAAATTGAAGACGTGCCCCAATTCATGGATGATCGTTCTGGCGACGTCGACTGAAGGATGGTCCATAAAGTTCCAGTGCCCCTGCGTCTGTATCGTAATCGCAACTGAGCTAGTCTGCTCGACGCCGTTACTATCTGGTTTGAAGGTGGCGATCGTGACTCCGGCCGCCGTTTGTCTAGAAATAGGGCCATACCTCAACGAGCCATACTTACCGGATCCGCCATAACCAAACCCAAAGCTCGACGCCACTGCAAAAGGATCAACCTTGGGGCGGTTATCGGAGGTGTTGAAAAGTGCCTTGCAGTCCTCATCCTTCAACATCTCCATCAAGATGTAAGAGATTTCATTTTTCTTAGCTCTCTCGAGTGCCTCGGTTCGCTCCTTACTAGAGGGCTGACCCTGATCCGGCTCGTCTGGATCATCCGGATCTGGACCAGGAAGGCGCGTCGGCTGTGGGATGAACGCCAGAATGTCAGACGAAACGAATTCCTTCCTGCGTCCGTTAGAATCGCGCCAGTTAATTGGATCCGCTTCAACATACGCTCCTCGTCCCCAACTCCCCGGCTCTCCCGCACCCCCACTCGCCTCATATGGATCACTGCTCATAAAGCGCCCGATCGCACTGTTGTAATACCGTTGATCGGCGTAGTCTAGGCCCGTCTGATCCCGATGGTACGTCCCGAATTTATTCCGGTCGCCTACGGTGGCTGTTCGTTCTTCGCCGTATGGGAAGTAATCATGGATCTCCACGCCACCGACCCCATTCCCTCGCGCCATCACGCTTCCTAGCCGATCCTGCACTACCGCCTTCCCGTTCTGCCAAATCACCCTCCCCCCGAAATACACGTCCTTACTTGCATAACTCAGCGTCAACACTCCACTCCCGAATGTCGCCGAATACGTCGCTATCCTCTGCCCACCTACTCCGTAGATATAGTACTGCTCCGCCACCGTCCCGCTCTGATTCGTCTGCTTCCAAGCCCGCTTGTTATCGGCCAAGTAGGAATCATTCTCCAAGCTCCCGTTCATATTGACATCCAGAAGCCGGTTATCAACGTCATATGCTAAACCGCTGGCCCCTGGCATCGCCGTCATGTTCCCATTCGCATCGTACCCATACTGCGACGTGTTCACCCGATTCGCCGTTTGGTCAAACGAGATCGTATTCCCCGGCGCCGTACCCTTCGTCTGCGTCTGCCCCCACCGATTCCCGAAACCATCAAAGTCCCAGCTCAGTCCCCATGCCGTCGAGGTCGTTGCCGCAGTCAAAAGCCGATTTAGATTGTCATAGGTATACTGGACCGTCTCGCCGCTCTGGAGGTTCCGCCGCTCCAAGATCCGTCCGTCGTTGTTGGTGCTCGTCCCGTTCGTAAACTCATATTCCAGGTCCATCGCCACGGTCGTCCCCTGCACCGTCCGCTGCTTGATCATCTGTAACCGAGAGTTGTACGTCCGCGTCTCCGCCAAATACACATCAGCGAAGTTTTGCACGCCGGAGAATGAACTCAGCGTCAACAGTTCTCCCGCGATGCCGTAGGTAACACCATTTACCCAGGGCCGGTTGATCCAGATATTCTGGTTGCCATCCCACCACTCCTGCGTCATCCCGCTCGGCCTCGCCATCGCATCGTAACTCATTACCCACGGCTTTGCTTCGTCCGGATACTTCGTCGAGGCGAGCTTGCCTTCGCCGTCGAAGGTGTAGGCGATGTCCTTGGCGACT
>JBBRIO010000407.1:0-5222 GCA_038220855.1 Bryobacterales bacterium
ATCGCCCAGCTGCGATCTCCACCCTGACACCAAACCTCGAAGGCTCCATCTTCGAGTCCTTGAGCCGCTCCCGCGAGCTGACTACCGTCGAATTGGTCGAGAACGCCTCTTTGGTCACGGTCTGCATGACTTGGCCGGTAAGGATACCCCGGACCATGCTGGCTTCGGTTTGATGGGACGGGTCGAAGAGCACGGTGATTTCCGGCTTGGGGCTGGAGCCAAACAGTGCTTGCGCGGCTTGGTCGCCGAAGCCCGCCGGGATGACGACGGCGACGGGAGCTTTGCCTTTGCGGACGGCCTCACGGGCGGGCTCCAGCGCCGACGGGTTCACCTGCAAGTTCGCGTCCCGCTGCAAGGCGGCCAGCAGTTGTTTGGCCACCGGCCCGTGTTCCTGATCGACGTAGAGCACTTCCATCCGGGTTGCATCTTTCCTGGTCGCGGTTCCGCCGAAGACATACCCAAAGAAGCTACCGATCAGGATAGGCGCGGCGAAGGCCATGATGACAGCGCGGGTATCGCCGAAGAAGATTTGAAGGTCCTTGCGGACGAGAGCGAGAAAGGCGGTCATGCGTCGCGGAGGCTCCGGCCGGTGAGATGAAGGAAGACGGTTTCGAGCGTGGGCCGCTCAGTCTGAACATGTTCAAATTCCCCGCCGTGGCTTAGTAGCCATCGAAGTAATTCAGGGAGATCGTCCATCCGCTGGACGCCAAGGCGGAGTTGTCTGCCGTTGAGAGTCGCGCTCAGGACGCCCGGCAAGGCCGCGGCTTCGATTAGATTCGCGAAGTCGTTGGCGACCAGGTCGATCAACACGAAGCTACTCACGGGAGCCTGCCGCAGCAGTCCGGCGACGGTGTCAGTGGCGATTATCTTGCCATGGTCCATGATGGCGATGTGGTCGCAAAGCCTCTCGGCTTCTTCCATGTAGTGGGTCGTGTAGAGCAGCGTCTTGCCAGCGGCCTTGAGGGTTTCGAGGTTGTCAAAGATAGCGTTGCGGCTTTGCGGGTCGACTCCGACGGTTGGTTCATCAAGCAGGATGACCTGCGGATCGTGGAGCAAAGCCGCCGCCAAATTGAGCCGGCGCTTCATGCCGCCCGAGAAGGTGCCGACCTTGTCCTTCGCGCGATCAGCCAGGCCGACGAGCGTGAGCACGCGGGCTTGCTCGTTAGTCGCGGCGGCACCGCTGAGCCCATAGAGTGCGCCGAACAAGGAGAGGTTGGCGGTGGCCGAGAGCTCATCAAACAGGGCCAGTTCTTGCGGGACCACGCCCAGCCGCCGCTTCTGCGGACTGGTGTCGCCGGTGATGTAATGACCGGCGATACGGACCTCGCCCGAGTCCGGCGCGACGAGTCCGGCGAGCATGCCGATGGTGGTCGTCTTCCCGGCTCCGTTGGGACCCAGCAGGCCGAACACTTGGCCGGGGCCGACGCGAAAGGAGACCCCGTCGACCGCCTGCAAGGATCCGTAGGCTTTCTTCAAGTTCTCAGCGCTCAGCATCAGTGCCCCAGTCTACTACGCTACGGGATAGAATGACCCGATGAAACGGCGTCTCTTTCTCAGTGGTCTGGCGGCGGCGGGGCTACGTGCCGCGTCGGTGAAGATTGAACGGGTTGAGTTGATCAAGGTAGTCGTGCGGATGAAGCCCGGGGTGGTCTACAGCGAAAACTACGGCCCCACGTTGGACCAGCGATTGGTCGTCTTCGATACCTACCCTAAGTTCCTGATCAAGCTCTACGCCGACAACGGCATGGTGGGGCTCGGCGAGACCGCCCGCGAGGTGACCGATGCGGCCGCCAAGCAAAACGCCGACTTCCTGACGGGCAAGCGGATGGAGGAGGTGGACGGGAAGCTCCCCGAGCCGACGACCGCCGACGGTTTTGAGATCGCGATGTTCGACCTGATGGGCAAGAGCTCCGGACTGCCGGTCTGCTCGCTGCTTGGCGGGCGGTTGCAGGAGCGGGTGGCGGTCTCTTACTGGACGGCGCAACGGACGTTTGACGACCTGATCAAGGTGGGCGAAACCGCGGTGGCGAAGGGCTACCGGACGCTGAAATTCAAGGCGCGCCTGGGCGACCCGATCGAGAAGCAGATGGCCGCGGTCGCCAAGGCTGCGCCGAACCTCCGCTTCATCGTGGACTTCAACTCTTCGTATCCAGACCTGGCCAGCTTCCTGCCCGTGGCGCAGCGTTTGCAGGGATACAACCTGACGATTGAAGACCCGGTACCGAAGCGCCTCGATTGGTTCCGCCAGTTGCGGCAGCGGACGACGATCCCGTTTGCGCTGACGCCGATCAACCCGGAGCAGCTCTTTGAGGCGATCAAGACCGATGCGGTGGACGTCTTCAATCTGGGCGGAAACATGCGGGAGTTCGTGCGGACGGCGTCGATGGCGGAGATGGCGGGGATCCCCTGTTGGCACGGCTCCGGGGTCGAGCTGGGCATTCGGGACATGTCGTTCATCCATGCCGCGGCGGCCACGCGCAGCTGCACGATCGGCTCCGATACGCTGAGCTACCTGCGCCAGCATAGCTTGATTACACCTCCGTTCCAGCCGGTGGATGGTTACATCGAGGTGCCTAAGAAGCCGGGGCTGGGCGTGGAGTTGGACGAGGATGCGGTGAAGCGGTTCCGGGTATGAAGAGGGTGCCGAATCGAAGGAGTTTCCTCGCCCTGGGGGCGGCGACGGCGGCATCGTGCACGAAGCCGGTGGGGACGAGCGAGTCCGGGGCGCATATGCGGGTGTACGGAGAGCGTGCGCCGCAGGAGACTTCGGCGCGCGTCATTCGAGAGCTAACGGCGAGCCTGGGAACGGGGTCGAGCCGGACGCCGCTGCATGAGATCTACGGGACGATCACACCGTCGGCGCTGCACTATGAGCGGCACCACTCCGGGGTTCCGGCGATTGACCCGGCTAAGCATGAGCTGCTGATCCATGGCTTAGTGGAGAAGCCGATCGTACTGACGATGGCCGACATCAAGCGCTTCCCGGCTTTCTCGCGGACCTACTTCCTCGAGTGCGGCGGGAACAGCGTGGGCGATCAGCAGGGGACGCCACAGCCGACGGTGCAGGGTAGCCATGGGCTGCTGAGCTGCTCGGAGTGGACAGGCGTGAAGCTGTCGTTGGTGCTGGCGGCGGTGGGCGTGAAGCCGGAGGCGAAATGGATGATCGCCGAGGGGGCGGACGCGGGGCGGATGGCGCGGAGCATCCCGATGGAGAAGGCGCTCGACGATGCCTTGCTTGTCTATGGCCAGAACGGCGAGGCGCTGCGGCCGGAGCAGGGTTACCCGCTGCGCCTGCTGCTGCCGGGGTGGGAAGGCAACACGAGCGTGAAGTGGCTGCAGAGGCTGCATTTCGCTTCGGATCCGGCGATGTCGGCCAAGGAGACGGCCAACTACACCGAGCTTGGCAGGGACGGCAAGGCGCAGATCTTCACGTTCGTGATGGAGGCGCGCAGTGTGATCGCACGGCCTTCGGGCGGGCTGAAGCTACCGCCGGGCGGCGGCTTACATGAGATCACCGGCTTCGCCTGGACGGGCAAAGGGAAGATCGTCCGGGTGGAGGTTTCGACCGATGGGGGAGCGACGTGGGGCGACGCGGAGCTGCAGAGCCCGGTGCTTTCGCTGGCGCTGGTCCGGTTCCGCTTTCCGTGGCAATGGGACGGGAAGGAGGCGGTGATCCAATCCCGCTGTACGGACGAGACGGGCTACCTGCAGCCGACTCACGAGGAGCTCGTGGCGGTGCGGGGCCGGTTCAGTGGCTACCACTACAACGCGGTGCGTCCGTGGCGCGTGGCGGCGGACGGGGCGGTGACGGTTGCTTAGGCTGCTGGCCGTTGGCTTGTGCTTCGCGGCGCTGTGGGCGCAGGGTCGGCCGGCGACGGCGGAGGAGATCAAGCGTGGCTTGCCGGTGGGCAAAGGGACTGAGGTGAGGCCGTGGCGGGTAGCCGTGGATGGGGCGGTGACGGTTGCTTAAGCTGCTGGCCGTTGGCCTGTGCGTCGCGGCGCTATGGGCGCAGGGCCGGCCGGCGACGGCGGAGGAGATCACGCGCCGGGATCTGACCGTGTTCGCGGATGGGCGCGGCTTGCCGGTCGGCAAAGGGACCGCGGCGCGGGGGCAGGGCATCTACAAGGAAAAGTGCGCCGTGTGCCACAACGACCGGGGCGAGGGCCGGGAGAAGCAGTATCCGGCGCTGGTAGGCGGGATCGGATCGTTGGCCACGGACAAGCCGAAGAAGTCGGTGGGCAGCTACTGGCCCTATGCGACGACGGTGTGGGACTACATCAACCGGTCAATGCCGTTCGACCATCCGCGGAGCTTGCCGGTGGACGATGCCTATGCGGTGACGGCGTTCGTGCTGCACTTGAACGGTATCGTGGCCGAGAGCCAGGAGCTGAATGAGAAGACGTTGCCCCAGGTGGTGATGCCGAACCGGAACGGGTTCGTGCCGGATCAAAGGCCGGACATCAAGGCGAAGAGGTAGAGATGAGACTGTCGATGCTGCTCGTGTGCGCGGTGCTGTTGGCGGTGGCCCAATTGCGCCTTTCCCAATCGTCCAGGTTGGAGTTGAGTACGGCTCCGAACCTGCCGGCGCGGGTGTATCTGTTCAAGGACAACAAGCCGTTTCGGCTGGGGCCGGTGGATGCGATCCTGCCGATCAAGGTGGACCTGTTCTACCGCGATACGCTGTGGCAGGCGACGGCGAACCCGAAGACGTTGGAGGTGATGGCGTACGACCAGTCGCATGTGTTGCTGCTCGATGGGGCGGCGACGTTTGAGCTGCCGCCGGGGAAGTACCGGGTGGAGGCGACGCGGGGCCTGTTCTACGAGCCGACCTCGGAGAGCTTCGAGCTGAAGCCGGGAACGACGACGAAGGTGGTGCTGGGGATGAAGCGTTGGACGGAGCCGGGGCAGGAGTGGATCTCCGGGGACGACCATATCCATTTGCCTCGAACGGAGGCGAACAACGCGGTGTACCTGAAGTGGCTGTCGGCGGAGGACCTATCGGTGGGGAACTTCCTGCAGTTGCAGCGGCAGATGGACGCAGCTCCGCAGTACGCGTTCGGGGCGGGTGGCGAGGCGAAGTCGAAGGGCTATTCGATTCGGTCGGGGCAGGAATCCCGGTCGGAGCCGTATGGCCACATCCTGATGCTGGGGGGCAAGTCTTTGGTTCGACCGCTGAGTGTGGGGTCGATGTACGCCAACGAGCCGGCGGCTTATCCGTTCC
>JBBRIO010000408.1:0-5220 GCA_038220855.1 Bryobacterales bacterium
CCGCAGCCGAGGGAGCGGCGTACCCCGAGCGAGCCTACGCTGCCGAACTTTCCTATGACCACTGATGGCTTCCGAGAGCGCTCGCCGGCGGTGCGGGAGGCGTTGATGCGCTCCGACGAAGCGTTCCTGAAGGCGCTGTACGACCGGATGGCCGCGAAAGACCGGGCCGGGGTGTTCGCGATGGCGGAAGGGGCGAAGACAGTGCGGCAGAGGTCATTAGGTTTTGCCGGGATTGGCCATATTCTGATTCAGGGGGCACAGGCAGAGGCGGCGGAGGATACGATCCGCCGGATGCCCGTTGTGGACGTAGACAGCCAGTTGGCAAAGGCCGAGGCGCTCACGGAGACGGGAGCGGCTTGGCTTCGGCAGGGTAAGAGCGAACGAGCGGACCGGTGTTTTGTGGATGCGCGGGGATTGGTGGAGGGAGTGAACGAGTTGCCGATGGGCAAGTTAGTTGTGACGCTGCGGATGGCGCGCGCGCAGAGCGTGGGGGGAATGGTTCCGAGCGCGGGAGAGAGTCTGAGAAAGGCGTTGGCGTTAGCGGAGGGGCTACCCGTGCGACCGCCACCGGTACCGGGCCGACGGGCGGTGACGCCGGCCGGAGTGAACTATCGAGACGAGGGGTTTCAGCTGATTTTGGAAGTAGCGATTTTAGCGCGGGACTTGGGTGTTGTCACGGTTCTGGAGCAGAAGTGGAAAGGGTCCGAGTCGTCGATCGCGACAGCGTGGCTGACGGCGGGCCACAAGGAATTGGCGCTCCAGGCAGCGAGACAGATCGGGGACCAGTATAAACGGGTGAGCGCACTGGTGGGTATAGCGCGTCAGCTCTTATCCGAGGGCGGAGCACCGAATTTCTAGAGATAGTTGGCTCGGGATCCGCTCGACGGTGTCCTCACTGGTATAGACTGGCCGCATGTTTGTGTTCCGCTTGCTCCTAATGGCCAGTTCGTTACTGGCTCAGACCGCCGAGTTTGACTTGGTGATTGCGGGGGGCCGGGTGATGGACCCGGCGAGTGGACTGGACGCAATTCGTCACGTCGGGGTTCGGGACGGCCATATTGCCGCGATCGCGGAGCAGCCATTGCGAGGGAAGCGGATGATCGACGCGAAGGGGCTCGTAGTGGCTCCGGGGTTCATCGATCTGCACTCTCATGGCTTGACGAACGAAGCCAATGAGTATCAGGCCCACGATGGGGTGACGACGGCGCTAGAGCTTGAGGCCGGGGTGGCATCGCTCAAGAACTACTTGGGCTCCCGGGAGGGCAAGGCCTTGCTGAACTATGGCGCGACGATTTCGCATGCTTCGGCGCGCGCCTTCGCTATGAAGGAGTTTGCGTCGGTGGCGGCCAAACAGGGCGGCAACACGGAGGTAGGGCCGGGAATGCGGGATAAAGCCCGGGACCTTTCGCTGAAGGACGATGAGGAGTATAGTCGCTTAGCCTTTCTGCTCGAGCAGGGATTGAAAGAAGGCGCATTGGGCCTCGGGGTGGTGCCGGCCTACCTGCCGGGGGCGACGCGAGGGGAGGTCTTCCGGGTGTACCAGATGGCCGCGCGATGGAAGGTGCCGATCTATACGCATGTCCGGGGACGGGGAGAAGAAGGGGTGCAGGAGGCCATCGCCGACGCCGCGGGAACGGGGGCTTCGGTGCATGTGGTTCATCTGAACAGTTCGACGCGAGGGGCCATTCCGCTGATGCTCGAGATGATCGCCGGGGCGCGAAAACGGGGGATTGACGTGACGACCGAGGCGTACCCGTATACAGCGGGCTCTACGTTTATTGACTCGGCGTTATTCGATGACGGATGGCAGCAGATGATGGGGATCAGCTACGGCGATTTGCAGTGGCAGGCGACGGGGGAGCGGTTGACGGCGGAGACGTTTGCGAAGTATCGGGCGCAGGGTGGGGTGGTGATTTTGCATTCGATGAAGCCGGAGTGGATTCGGATGGCCATGGCGGCGCCGTTTGTGATGATCGCTTCCGACACGATGCCCTATGCTCCGGGGGCGCATCCGCGAGGCGGGGGGACGTTCAGCCGGGTGTTGGGCGAGTACGTGCGGGAGATGAAAGTCGCACCGTTGATGGAGGCGCTGCGGCGGATGACCGTGATGCCGGCGCAGAGATTGGAAGCGCTGGCGCCGCAGATGCGAAAGAAGGGGCGGCTGCAGGTTGGGATGGACGCCGATATCACTGTGTTTGATGCGACGACGGTGAAGGATACGGGGACGTATGAGACGGGTCCGAAGTTCGCCGTGGGGATTCCATATGTTGTCGTGAATGGGATTCCGGTGGTCGTGGAGGGGAAGACGGTGCCCAATATTTTTCCGGGCAAGGCGGTGGCGGGAAGCTATGGGACGCGGTGAGGCCGTCTAGCCGGGGATAGAATTGGAACCATGCGACCAACCGAGAGGCACAAGACCGAGCATATTGGATGGATCCGGGCGGCGGTGCTGGGTGCCAACGACGGTTTGATTTCGACGAGCAGCTTGGTGGTGGGCGTAGCGGCGGCGCAGACGGGGCGGGATCCGGTACTGTTGGCGGCCTTGGCGGGGCTCGTGGCGGGAGCGTTATCGATGGCGGCGGGAGAGTATGTTTCCGTCAGTTCGCAGGCGGATACGGAGGAGGCCGACCTGGCGCAGGAGCGGATGGAGCTAGGGAGTTCGCTCGAAGCGGAGCAGGCCGAATTGGCTCAGATTTACGTTGCTCGCGGCTTGGACGCCGATTTGGCGGCGAAAGTGGCGGCGCAGCTGATGGCCGTCGATGCGCTGGGGGCTCACGCGCGGGATGAACTTGGCCTATCGGAAGGGAGCCGCGCGCGGCCGATCCAGGCTGCGTTTTCGTCTGCGGCCGCTTTTGTGAGCGGTGCGGCGGCGCCGCTGCTTTTGGTGCTCTTTGTTCCGCTGGGGTATTTGACGGAAGCGGTGTTTGGCGGCTCGCTCGTGCTGTTGATTGGGCTGGGTGGGCTGGCGGCTCACTTGGGTGGAGCGCCACTGACCAAGGGGGCTATTCGGGTTGCGTTTTGGGGGGTCGTTGCCATGGGATGCACGGCGCTGGTGGGGAAGATGTTCGGGACGGTGGTTTGATGTTGCGATGAGGCTGATTAGACAAACCGCAGCATCGAGCTACGTCATTCGATCACGAACCCTTGGATCCGGGGACATGATCGAGACTAAGGTCGATCACCGGCATTCTCTTGGGATTTCGACTGATCGACCGCTGCCTCCAGAGAGGCTAAGCTCGGGCTATGATTCGTGCCCTGTTTCTTGCGTTGCCATTTCTCAACGCCTACGCGATTGAGAGCGTTGCTTCTGGAGCGAAGGTCTATATCCATCCGATGGGTGGATTTGGGACCTACGTCAGCGCCGCATTCCGGATAAAAGAGGTGCCGTTGATTGTAGTTACAGACCGCTCTATCGCTGACTATGAGATCGTTGGCGCGTCCGAGAGCCAGAAGGCGAGTTGGGCCAAAATCATATTCATGAATCAAACGGGGTCCAGTGAAGAGGCGAGCATCAGCGTCGTTGATGTTCGTACGAGCGAAGTGGTTTTTGCTTACAACTACAACACTGGCAACTCATTCCGGGGAAAGCAAAGCGCCTCTGAGTCCTGCGCCAAGCACCTTGGGAACCATATTCGAGAGGGGGGACGGCTGGCCTCCTCGTTACCAGCACGTTCAGCGGAAGCCATCGCGGCAACGCGGGCGATGGACTATTCGGCCTCTCCAAGTGGTCAGCGAGCGGCGGCTCGGGAACGACTCGAAGTGGAACAAGCGGCGGCGGTCCCCAAGTTCCCGCTCGTGCGATTTACTTCGAATCCTGTCGATGCAGAAATCGAAGTAAACGGAGAGTATTGGGGAAGCACGCCGTCGATTGAGCTATCGCGATTCAGGGAAGGGTCACTGAAGGTGGTCGTAAAGAAGCAAGGCTTTCAGCGCTGGGAGAGGCAGATTAGTCTTGTCAACGGAGAGAGTCGCGTGATTCATGCCCAACTGGTGCCGGAGCCGGTCGATCCAAGCCGTCCTCGAATATTGGGGTTGCAATAGCCGGTTTGTCATTCGGTCTGCACAAGCCTGACGATACACTGGGGGCACCATGTTCAATCGCAGACTCTTCCTGGCTCAGACCGGAACGTTGATTTCGTCTCTCTATTCGTTACGGGTGCCCTTGTTTGCGGCACCGCGATTTGCGAAGGACCCGTTCACGCTGGGGGTGGCATCGGGTGACCCGACGGCGTCGGGGATCGTGCTTTGGACTCGGCTGGCTCCGGATCCGCTGAACGGGGGCGGGATGGAGGGTGCGGCCGTCGAAGTGGAGTGGCGAGTGGCCGAAGATGAGAAGTTATCGAAGGGCGTGAAGAAGGGCAAAGCCGTGGCGACGCCGAATTTGGGGCATTCGGTTCACGTCGAAGTGGAAGGACTGCGAGCAGACCGCTGGTATTGGTACCAGTTCAAAGCGGGGAACTACACGAGCCCTGTGGGGCGGACGCGGACGATGCCGGCGGCGGGGGCGATGGTCGCGAAATTGAACTATGCGTTTGCTTCGTGCCAGCACTGGGAGGCGGGATGGTGGACGGCGTACCAGCATATGGCGGAAGAGGATTTGGACCTGGTGGTGCATCTGGGCGACTACATCTATGAGGGCCCGGAGCGGACGAACGGGGTGCGGAAGCATACGGGGCCGGAGATCACGACGTTGACGCACTACCGGAATCGTCATGCGCTGTATAAGACGGACCCGATGCTGCAAAAGGTGCATCAGCGGTTCCCGTGGATTGTGACCTGGGACGACCACGAGGTGGACAACAACTATGCGGGCGATGTGGCGGAGGATAAGCAGACGCGGGCGGAGTTACTGGAACGGCGGTCCAACGCGTATCAGGCTTACTACGAGAATATGCCGCTGCGGGTGAGTTCCCTGCCCCAGGGTTCAGCGATGCAGTTGTATCGGGCGTTGGATTTCGGCGCGTTGGCGCGGTTCACGGTGCTGGATACGCGGCAGTATCGGACGGATCAACCGTGTGGGGACGGGAATAAAGTTGGCTGCATGGAGGCGTTGGACCCGAAAGGAACCATTCTGGGGGCGGCGCAGCGGGATTGGATGTTCTCGACGCTGGACAAGTCGCCGGCGCGTTGGAATGTGATTGCGCAACAGGTGCTAATGGCGCGGATTGATTTGAAGCCGGGGCCGGAGGAGAGCTTGTCGATGGATCAGTGGAGCGGGTA
>JBBRIO010000409.1:0-5218 GCA_038220855.1 Bryobacterales bacterium
GTATCGGAAGGCGGAGGCCCTGAGTAAGTACGCGAGGACATATTGGATTGGGTCCCCTAGCCCGTCGGGGAGTTTGGGCCGCAACGTGCATCGGAGAATGGCATGACAACCAAACTGATTCTCCTCGTAGCGATGACAGGCGTGCTGTTCAGCTGCCAATCGGAAAAGAAGACGACGGCGGAAACGCGCACGGAGTCCCTGGAAGAGGCGGCTGATAAAGCGGCGAGAGCGATAAAGGAAGAGGCGGCGGAGGCGAAAGCAACTCTGGCGAAGCGGTTGGATCAACTGGATGCCGAGATCGACAGCCTGGAGGCGAGGGCGAAGAAGGCGACGGCGAAGAGTAGAGCCAGGTTGAATGCCGAAGCGAAGGAACTGCGCGCGGAAGCAACGAGACTGCGGGGGCGGATGTCCACCTGGGATGATAAAATTGCCTCGGCGTGGCGGACAACGAAGAACGAAGTAGAAGACGGTCTGAAAAAGACCGAGGCGGCGATGAAGAAGATAGTCGAAGATATCAAGGACTGACCGCCGGTGGTCATTTGACGTATAAAGGACAACTATGCCAGGAATTTATAAAGTTATAGAGGTAGTAGGTACTTCGCCAAACAGCTTTGCTGAAGCGGTGAAGTCTGCCGTCGCGGACGCGGCGGAGACGGTGCGTCATATGGAGTGGTTCGAGGTGGTGAATCAACGAGGGCGGATCGTGGACGGCGGGGTGGAGGAGTTTCAGGTGACCGTGAAGCTAGGGTTTAAGATCGAGAAGTAACCGGGAGCGCGGGCCGGCGCAGTTCTGCACGGCGTTGAGCATTACCATCGATTGGCCTAATGCAGGTCAATATCCTAATCGGCTTAACGACGTTCGGTATAGAACGGTTCCTCGAGGAAGGAGGGCAAGGTGCCGGCTGCGGACTTGAAGCCGGTCCACCATCACCTCCTCGACGGCCCTTGACTGAAGGGCCAAGATGATCACATTTTCAATCCGGGCCGATTCGTTGAGCGCTGGGATAACCACGGCGAGCAGGCGAGGGCCTCCTGGGATTTGGATAGATCTATCACCTTCAGAATTGTTTTACATAGGGACGTCAACATTAATTGGCACAGAACCGGGCAGCGGCTGAATCCTAAGGATCCAGCCCTTCGTTTCGGCAGCTCGACTCAAACTACTCTTCTGCCTCCTCCTTTGATCGCCAGTAACGCGGTCAACCTCAGGCAGCGGTCCTCCAAGGATCACCTTTTGACACCGGGAGCACCTCTTATTCCGCTGGTTCGTTCTCAACCACTCCTTGCCCCCGGCAAGCCCAGCTGGGTTTCGACCGATTTCAACCTTGACGCAATTACCGCCGGTTGTTTTGGTTTCGCCCTACGGCGGCTTCCCAGTTTTGCATCACCACGATTTCTGACTTCTCCGGCGAGCTCACGATCGGAATCAGGAATTTCTGCCCCTCGGTCGAGGCGTCAAACCCGGTAGGCGAGTGAAGGGCGAATCTGGCCTCAAGGGCAATCGGAAAAAGAGGAACCGCCTCGCCGATCTTCGGCACCGGAGCCAACGCGATTGGGACCGAAGGCAAACGGTCGTTCGAAGACAGGAAGAACAACTCCCTGCCGTCCCGCCGCCACCGCAAGGCGAGGGCTCCGGTCTTCCAGATCACGTAACGCTCTCCGGTTAAGTGCGGCGCTTCACCGGCCGCGACGGCTTGTATATACAATTCCGTCCGGCCCGACTCGTCAGAGGTGAACGCGAGCCATCGACCATCGGGTGAGAAGGTCGGATACGCTTCATGGAATGGTGTGATGATGAGGCGAATCACTTTCCTTCCGCGCGCCATGTCGATAAGCCAAACGTCTCCTTTTAACTCATTGTTGATCGCAGATGACGAGTTCGTGAACGCAATGAACCGGCCGTCCAGCGACCAGTCGCTCACAACTTGAAAGTAGTCCTCCGGCAGTTGTTCGTCGGCGTCCTGCGCGCCCAGGCCACCCACGAAGAGCTTCGGAGGCAAATCGTAGGCCCGATTGAAAGCCAATCTAGTCGAGTCTGGAGCCCATATTGGATTGTCCACATGGCCTCGCCCGGCCGTCAGGCGCCGCGAAGCGTTCGTTTCCGCATCGATAATCCACAGGTCGTTGACGCCACCGGCGATACCGTAAATCGGGGCCGCGACTTTCCTGCCGTCCGGCGAGAGACGCCCTTGCTTGACGTTCACGTTGGCCGGCCCGACGGTCTTCGTTACCTCACCGCGCCGGTTCACCCACGCCAGTTGCGACCGGCTCTGGTAGCGCCGATAGGCGAGAGTGCCGTTGTTCGATACGGAAAACTCGGCTCCCGTGGCAAGAAACGAGTACGTTTGGGACACCACGGGGAGAGGCTCTCCGTCGAGGCTGATCGACCGCGGGTCAAACCGCTGCGCGAGTATGTTCCCTGCCCTGACATACAGGAGGTAGCCGGTTTCCGGGTGGAGAACCGAAGGCGTGTACATGGCTCGGGAATCGGATTCGAGCAGATGCTTCACCGTCTCCGGCTCGCCGCGTTTCACCGCACGAACCGAATGATGTCCCGATCGCGCATCGAACACCGTGTAGAGAAGGTGCTTGCCATCCGGCAGCGCTTGGGGCCACGGATGGAAATCCTTGATTACTTTCGGCTGACCGCCTGACACCGGAACAACGAAGTTATTCGTCCGGCAGGAAATGAGTAGATCCGGGCCAAGTACCGCCCCCGTCAGCATCATGGGCGGAGTGTCGCAGACAACCTGAAAGGAATCGTTGTCGAGGGTACTGCGGCGCACTCTCCCTCCCAGAGTAAAGAACAGCGAGCGACCGTTCACGCCTGCGCTTAGGCGCCCGGGCAAGTTGCCACCGCGATTCCCGGTTCGACCTGACACGCGCGTGACCATCCCATCGAGCCGGTGGGGCATTTCGAGACGGCCCGGGTGTATAGTGTGGCGCGACAGGGCGGTTCTCACAATTCGCGCCAATCACTGACAGGCGAGAGGCGAGAAGGCTTGAGAGCCGTATAGCCAAACTCGCGGACGGTCCCGGCACGATAAGCCGGGACCGTCCGCCAGCCCGTCTGAGCGCGCCCGGTTCTAGCCTCCGGGGACACCGCACCCGGCCTTTCCACTAGCTGACCAACAAAAAGAGAAAGCCGATTGAAAGGCTAACCCGCTGGTGATGCCGAATTCGCGAAAGGAAATCTGTTGCAATTGGCAAGTCGTAAATTGTCGCCATGCGGCTTGTGAAGCGGTCGGCGCACATGGCCCCGATTTCTACGCGGCCGGCGTTATCTCTACTTCACCGGCCAAGCTAGCCGGGTGGGGTATAGGGTCCCCAAATTGCCGCAGCGTTTCGAGATGTCCTTGGATCGCCTCGCGGATGTTGGTCTTCGTCTCGTCCAGCGTCCGACCGGTTGTAAAGCAACCCGGCAAGTCCGGGACATAGGCCGCCCAGTTTGACTGCGCTTGCTCAAAGATTACGGCATATTTCACGCTCATCTCCTATCCTCCAAACCGGCCGACCTGAGGACCGCCTTGAGGGTTCCGATTGGAATGTCGTCCCCCGGATTGCCCGGCACGGTCACAACATTGGCCTTCGTCGCATGCTTGAAGTGCCGATGGCTTCCGGTTGTTCTCGCGTGCTTCCAGCCGTCGGATTCAATTAAATCAATTCTCGGACCTTCACTGACATCAGTTTACAGCCAATCACGACGGTTGGTCGCGAGAAGTCGCAATTACTGCCGGAAACTGGAACTGCGCGAGGCGTCGTCCCAGCGGGACGGGCGGCGGCTGCCGCTGGCACCTCGCTGGGCACCAGGCCATTTTTTGCCCTCGAGCCATTACTCCAGTTCTATTCTGCTTCGCCCGACGCGCCACTGCCCTCCTATGTTAAACTCCTATGCGTATCGCAAAGGAATAACCATGGAATTGCCAAGACCCGAAATTCTCCAGGGAACACTCGACCTGATGGTGCTGAAATCACTCGCCGCCCTCGGTCCGCTGCATGGCTACGGCATAGCCCGCCGCATCGAACAGGTCAGCGACGATACGCTCCGCCTGAACGAAGGAACCGTCTACCAATCCCTTCTCCGTCTCCAGCAAAAAGGATGGATCGACTCCGACTGGGGAACCTCGGAGAACAATCGACGGGCGAAGTTCTATTCGATCACCGAGTCCGGGCGAAGGCAACTGGTGCAAGAGACCGCGAGTTGGAACCGGGTCACCGATCTGGTCGCGAAGATCCTCCGCTTGGGCAACGAGGGATAACCAATGCGCGAAGCGTTGCTCGTCCTCCTGTCCAGAATTCGTGGGTTGAGGAATCGCGGAAAAGCCGAAGCCTCGTTTGACGAAGAATCGGCCGAGCACATCGAAATGCTGACCGATCGCTTCGTCCGTCAAGGCATGAACGAAGCGGAAGCCCGCCTCGCCGCCCGCAGACAATTCGGCGGCGTCACGCAACTGAAGGAAGCCCTGCGCGACCAACGTTCCTACCCGGCCATTGGGTCACTTTGGCGGGATTTCACCTTGGCACTCCGGCAGTTCCGCTCCGCGCCGCGATTCACCTTGGCGGCCGCGTTCATCCTCGCCTTGGGTCTTGGCGCGTGCACCACGGTGTTCACCGCCATCAACGCCGTCTTGTTGCGGCCGCTTCCCTATGACGAGGCGGACCGCCTGGTCTGGGTCGGCGAAGTGCTAAAGCGGAACACAGCAGACGAGGTTACTTTGACGCCGGACTTCCTGGAGTGGCGTCGAAGAAACCGAGTGTTCACCGCGATGGCGGCCTTCAATATTCTCCCTCGCACCCTGTTGGCCAAGGATGGCGCGCTGCCGCTCCAAACCGCAAAAGCATCCGCCGCACTCTTACCGGTTCTGCGGGTACAGCCGATACTCGGCCGCACCTTCCTGCCTGGCGAGGATCTGAAGGGCCAAGATCGCGTCGTCATCATTTCGTTCGGCCTTGGGCAGACAGCCTTCGGCGGTAACCCGGAGACCGTCGGTAGCAGGATTGCGCTCGACGACGGTTCCTATGAAGTAGTGGGAATTCTGCCGCGGAGCTTCGCGTTTCCAACCGTGCGGGAAGTCGACCTCATCACGCCACTCGGCAAAAATGAGGCCCTGGAATTGACTCGCGCCGAAGGTTCGACCACCATTGTCCGGAACGTAATCGCCCGGCTCAAGCCCGGAGTCACCCAGGAACAGGCTCGCGCGGAAATGGAGGTTATTCA
>JBBRIO010000410.1:0-5178 GCA_038220855.1 Bryobacterales bacterium
CGGCTTTTGAAAGATCAGAAGTCCACCGAGTTCGCCGAGAACTTCGTCGGCCAATGGCTTTCCATCCGCGAACTGGGTCGCGACATTAAACCCGACCCCAAGGTCTCCCCCGAATATTACGAATCCGAAGTTCAATCGGGAATCTTATACGAACCGGCTCTGTTCTTCCAGGAAGTGCTGATGCAGAACGAGCCCCTGACCTATCTGCTCGACGCGCCGTACTCCGTCGTCAGTAACAAGCTGGCGCGGTTCTACAACATCCCCTCAAAGGACCTCCGCCAGCAGCCGAAGCGGTTTGATATGCCGGCCGGTTCGCACCGCGGTGGTTTGTTGACGATGGCGGCGGTCCTGGCCGTCAGCTCTTACCCCGCCCGCACGAGCCCCGTTCTCCGCGGCAAATGGATCCTCGAATCGCTCCTTGGCACCCCGCCGCCTCCCCCGCCGCCCAACGTTCCGGAGCTGAAGGAACACGCCGGTGCCACCCCACAGACCCTCCGCGCGCGCTTGGAACAACACCGTGCCAACCCGACTTGCGCCGGCTGCCATAGCCGCATTGACCCGCTGGGCTTCGGCCTCGAAAATTACGATTCTCTCGGCCGCTGGCGCGAGACCGAAGCCGGCCAACCGATCGATGCCTCAGGCCTTTTGCCCGACGGAACGGCCTACAAAGGTCCTGTCGAATTGAAGCAGGTCTTGCTCGCAAAGAAGACTCAGGTCTTCCAGAATCTAACCCGCAAGCTGCTCGGTTATGCGCTCGGTCGAGGCCTCACGGCGGAAGACGATTGCGCGGTCGACCAGATCGTCGCGGCGGTCGAGCGGGACGGATATAGAGCGCATACACTAATTACAGAGATTGTCCGGAGCATCCCGTTCCGGCAGGAGTCCAAACGATGAAGCCACTTTCCCGACGTACCTTGCTTCGCGGCACCGGTGCCGCTCTGGCGTTGCCCTGGTTTGAGGCGATGGCTGGTAAGGGCGTGGCGGCCAAACCTCCCGTCCGGATGGCTGCGCTGTACATGCCCAACGGCGTGCACCCCGATATGTGGACGCCCGCTGGCGAAGGCCGTGACTTTCTCCTTTCGCCGACGCTGCAGCCGCTGCAGGCTTTCAAGAACGATCTCATCATCGGCACCAATCTGTGGAACCAAGCCGCCAAGGGGGGCGATGGCCACTATGTCAAAATGTCTGGCTTTCTGACGTGCACGACCGTCACGAAAACCCTCGGCGTCGACCTGAATTGCAACGGTATCTCCATGGATCAGGTTGCGGCCCAACGCTCCGGCCAGAACACCCCGTTTGGCTCGTTTGAACTGGCCACTAGCCCGGTTACGACCGGGGTCGATCGCAACGTCGGCTACACCCGCGTCTACGGCTCCCACATCGCCTGGAGCGGCCATAGTAACCCGCTGGCCCGCGAGATCAACCCGCGGTCGGTGTTTGAGCGTCTGCTCCGCGCCACTCGGCCCGCCGGCAACGTCGTCAAGCAGGACCTGCAACTGCTCGATCTCGTACTCGATGACGCCAAGCAACTTCGGTCCAAGTTAGGCACGGCAGATCAAGTGCGCATGGACGAATATCTCAGCGTGGTGCGCTCGCTGGAAGATCGGTTGCAACGGTCCGCCAGCCCGACCCAAGCCAACTGGAAACCGCGGGTCCCTCTCGACCTGGCCGCCCGTCCGGAAGCGCAGCCCAAGGACTTCGCCGAACACGTTCGCCTGATGTTTGACATGATCGCGTTGGCCTTCCAAACCGACTCCACCCGCATCGCGACGTTCATGTTCAATAACGAAGTGAGCAATCAGAACTTCACGTTCGTCGATGGCGTCAAGGGAGCTCATCATTCGATCTCTCACCACATGGACGACGCCGAACAAATGCGTCAGTATCAGCTCATTAATCGCTGGCACGTCGAACAGTACGCCTATCTCCTTTCCAAATTACGAGCGATGTGTGAGGGCGAAAGCAATGTATTGGACAACTCGATGATCCTGCTCGGGGCGGGCTTCCGCGATGGTAACAAACACGATCCCCACAACCTGCCGGTCGTTTTGGCCGGTCGGGCCGGCGGCCGGTTGAACACCGGGCAGCACCTCATCTACGGCCCCGACAGCCCGCTTTCTAACCTCTACGTTTCAATGCTCGATGCCTTCGGCACGCCCGTCGAAAGGTTCGCTGACAGCACGGGCCCGGCCCGTGGTGTGCTCGCTTAGCGTTTCAACATGCCTGCTCCTCGCGCTGTCTTCGTCCACGCTGCCCGGCCGTCGCTCGATCCCATCATGAGCTTCTATCCGCGGCACTGGCCGGAACTGCGGATCACGAACCTTCTCGATGACGGCGTGATGGGCCTCTTCGCGGCCGGCAACTGGGACCCCGCCCACGCCCGCCTGCTGGAGATGATTCGAACCGGATACGAAGTGTACGGGGCGCAGGCGGCGCTCGTCAGTTGCTCGGCCGTCTCACGCGAAGCGATGCACGCCTTGCGGGCCGCCTCGCCAATTCCCGTCATGAAAATCGACGAGCCCATGGCCGCCATGGCCGTTGCGGCGGCCCGTCGGGTCGGCCTGCTTGTAACCTTTCCGCCCACGCTCGCGATCTCGGAACAGCTGATCCAGTCCGCAGCTGGCGCCCATCCGGTCGAACTCGTTTCCGAGTTAGTCCCCTCCGCCATCGCCGCGCTCTTGGCCGGTGACCGCACCGAACATGATGCGCAACTCTCGGCCGCCGCAGATCGCCTGGCGGGGCAGGGAATCGGGGCGCTCGTCCTCGCTCAAGTGTCCATGGGACCCCTCGTCCCCGCGCTCCAACAACGGCTCGGTATCCCCGTCTTCTCCAGTCTCGAAACCAGCATGGCCGCCCTGCGGCAACTCCTTTGAGGCTGATCCCCTTTCTGTTTTCTCTAACGTGCTTCGCCCAGCAGACGCCGACTTACACCTTTGGGACTACCGTCTCTTCGTCCGTCGGACTCGAAGGGAAAATCTACCTCCTCAACCCCGGGACCATCCTGCTTCCCCGCTTCAATCCGAATCTTGCCGTCGGTTCCATTTACACGACCAGTCTGAACGTCCCGCCGCAATCGTTCGAACGCGGCTTTCCCGGCATCACCAATCGCTTTGAGTGGTTCGCCATCGACTACACCGGACGGTTCTGGATCGAGCATCCCGGCCTGTACGCCTTCAACCTGCTCTCTGACGATGGCGCGAAACTGTGGATTAACGATCGCCTCCTGATTGACAACGATGGCACCCATCCTCCCCTCGCCCTTACCGCCTCCGCCCGCTTCTCCCGCGGGGCTTACCGGCTCCGGGTAGCCTACTTCCAGGGGCCCCGGCACACCGTTGCTCTCGTACTATCCGTCCTCACGCCCATCGAACCTTGGCGGGTCTTCCGCACCGATGACTTTCTGCCGCGGCAGCGAAGCGACGAGGTCTGGGCTCCGGGTAAGATCACCGCCATCAAGCGGGCCGAGAACTGGTAGCCAGCTCCGCGGCGTGCTCATGCACCTTCGCGATAGCCCTCGCGATATCGTCCATATCGCCCCGCTCACCCAGCAGCATCGTCTGCGTGAGCCAAACCGCTTCCTGGCACAAACGGTCGTTCACCGGAAGTTCGTTCTGCTCCCGCCACTGCTTCAGTCGCGCCTCGCCGTAAATCCGTTGGTAGCCGCGCGACTTCAAAATATTCTCCAAAAACGGCTGCCGGTTCAGCGGCGAATAACCGCTCGAAGCCGGGATCCCTTCCGCGTTGAGCGCCTTCAAAAATGTCGCGCGAGGCAAGTTCGCAAACTGAGCGGCGTCGTAGCGGAACATGTATAAATGCCAAGCGCTGCGCGTCGCCCCAGCGTGCCAGGCCGCCGGCACGATCCCGGGTATCTCCCGCAGCTTTTTCGATAGATACGCCGCGTTCTCGTCGCGCCGCTTCGACTGCGCTTCCAACCGCTCCATCTGCGCCAGCAACAACGCCGCCTGAAACTCGGTCAGCCGCAAGTTGGCGCCCTGTGCCGTCGGCGCCCCGTTCCACCCGCTCATAAACGCGCTGCTCCCCGCTGGCGGCTTCCGCGCATTGGAGTTTGTATGGTACGCATAACAGCGTTCAATGAAGTCCCCGTCATTGGAAACCACCGCCCCGCCCTCGCCGGAGTTCAGGTTCTTCGATGCCTGAAAACTAAACGTCCCGCAGTCGCCCAGCGTGCCCACCCGCTTGCCCTTCCATTCCGCCAAATGCGCCTGCGCGGCGTCTTCAAGCACCTTCAATCCCTTCGCCTTCGCCGCCGCTAATACTCCGTCCAGATCCGCCGGAGATCCTGCGATGTGAACCGGGATCACGGCCACCGTCCGGTCCGTCACGGCCCCGCTGATCTTGCGGGCGTCCATTTGAAACGTCGCCGCGTCGGTGTCAATGAAGACCGGCAGCGCGCACTTCGATAGCACCGCGTTAATCGTCGCGATGAACGTATACGGCGGCACAATCACTTCGTCACCGGCCTGGACATCTAACCCATGCAGCGCCACCATCAGCGCGCTCGTCCCGTTAGCCGTCGCCAGGCAATGCTTGCTGCCTACTAGCTGGGCATACCGCTCCTCGAACGCCACGACCTCTTTCCCATTGCCGCGGTACCATTTGCCGCTATTCAATACCCGTTGCATTCCTTCTTTCTCCGCGGGGCCGACGATGGGCCATCCGGGGAACGCCTTCTTCCGTACCGGGTCGCCTCCTAGCGCGGCCGGTTTGGCCTGTACGCTAGTCACCATGGTCATTCCCGCGGCTCCTGCCGCCACTGCCTCGCGTCTCGTCATAATCACATCGTACTCCTCTCGGGCATCCCGATGGGGTCTGACGGTTGTGATAGCATCTGGCCAGAGGTCTTGTCTCAACCATGCGTTTTTGCCCTGCCGCGTTTGCCCTTCTCACCGCGCTTTTTCTGTCGCTGGCTCCCCTTTCCGCCCAGGTCTTGAAAGGCCAAATCCTGGGCGTCATCACCGACCAGTCCGGTGCCGTCGTTCCCGGCGTCAAAATTTCCATTGTCGAAACCCAAACAAACTCCCGCCGTTCCGGTGAGAGCAACGACACCGGTAACTTCTTCTTCGTCAGTCTGGATCCCGGCTCCTATCGGGTCGAAGCGGAAAAGACCGGCTTTAATAAGGC
Source organism: Bryobacterales bacterium (assembly GCA_038220855.1). GTDB lineage: Bacteria > Acidobacteriota > Terriglobia > Bryobacterales > Bryobacteraceae. The sequence goes on from JBBRIO010000410.1 coordinate 5,143, forward strand.
CCTCCGCTCTGGCGTGGAACTGCTGCCCAATACCAC
>JBBRIO010000411.1:0-5177 GCA_038220855.1 Bryobacterales bacterium
CATTCGCATCTGAGCGGCATCAACGCGGTTGACTTCTGCCGCCGCATGCAGCCGTTTCAGATGTTCTTCATTGAGGACGTGCTCGCCCCTGAGCAACTGGCCTGGTACAAACAGATTCGCCAAACCAGCACTACCGCCCAAGCCGTCGGGGAGCTCTTCACCCACCCGTTTGAGTATCTGCCGCTGATCAATGAGCGGCTCATCGATTTCGTGCGCTGCCGGGTTTCTTCAATCGGCGGCATCACCCCCGCGAAAAAGTTGGCGACCATCTGCGAACCCCTCGGCGTTCGCACCGCGTTTCAGGAAGGTGGTGAGAACGACCCGGTCAACCAACTGGCGGCGTATCATATCGACATCTCTCATCCGGCGTTTGGCATCCAGGAAGAGAATAATTTTCCGGAATTCGTGCGGGAGTTGCTCCCCGGCACCGCCGAGATCCGTGGCGGCTACCTCTATGGCAATGGCAAGCCGGGACTGGGTATCGACATCAATGAGGGCCTCGCCGCCAAGTACCCTCTCCAGGCCGCTCCGCAAGGCGGGCACTATCCGCTGGATCGAACCCTCGACGGTGCCGTGGTCAAACCATAACCGGGCTACTTCTGCGGTGCCAGTCCCTCGTCCGGCCCTAACCCTTTGCTCAGCCAACCCGGGTACCAGCGGAAGACATTTCCGGTCAGACTCCCGATAAAGACAACGTTGTCCGGCGTTACGCAAATCCAATGTCCCGGTGACTCCATTGCTCCCAGAATCTTGCCCGTCTTGCGGTCGATGCGCATGATCCGCCCGGCGAGCGTATCGTAAGTCAGATTCTCGATATTGTTCCGATGCGTCACCACCCACACCTCGTCCTTCGGGGTGATGAAGATTCCCTGGGTAGCGCCCAAGTGCTTCCACATCCGCCGAAACTTTCCATCGGCGGAAAAGATCTGAATCCGGTTGTTCTCGCGATCGCTGACGTAGACCTCCCCGGCGCTATCGACCGCAAGGTTGTGCACCGTGTTGAATTGGCCCGGCCCCTTACCCGGCGTGCCCCAAGTAAGCTCGTACTTGCCGTCGTAGCTGAAACGGACCACCCGTGCATTGCCATAGCCGTCGCTTACATAGACGTGTCTGCCGTCCGGCGAGAAGGCGACGTCGGTGGGCCGGTTAAACGTTTCCGGCGTCGTGGCCGCTTTGCCTTTGATGCCCAAGGTCAGCTCCAGCTTGCCATCGGGAGAGAACCGCATCACCTGATGATCCCCGTTGTCAGTCACCCAGATTTTGCCTTGCGGATCCACGCGGAGTCCATGTGGGTTGCCGAACAGCCCCTTGCCCCACGAACGAAGATAGTTGCCCTTGGCGTCGAAAACCACGATGGGGTCGGCCTTCTTGCCGCGCTGATAGACGTAAACTTCTCCCTGTTTGCCCACGGCCACGGCGGAGACGCGACCGAACTTCCAGCCGTCGGGCATCGTATCCGGCTCTTCGCCAAAGCGGATACCCACTCGGTATTGGAGCAGCCCTCCCTCGTGGGGATACCATCCGGGCAGCTCCTGTGCGGGCGCGATCGAGAGGTGTCCAAGCAGAAGAAGCAAAAGCGGTTTCATCCGCGATATCATACGCCCGCCGAAGGAATCAGGCAACCGGTGCCCTCTAAGAGTTGGCCTTCCGATAGTCGTCCGTCAGCATCCCGGCGAATCCCCAATTCTCTTCCTCAATCTCGTTGAGGACGATATGCGTATGCTCCGGACGTTTTCCCAGTACCCGCCCTAGCGACTCTGTAAATTCCGCCACCAACTGCGCCTTCTGAGCCCGCGTCGCGCCACGGGTGATCTGGAGATTGATGTACGGCATCTTCTGATCTTCGCAGAGCCGTCCGGCTAAAGCAGCGTCGCGAGCCCTCTAGGGGCGGTCTGAATAGCCTCCAAAAGATTGATGAGGTCTTCGGCGCGGAACGGCTTGGCGAGAAACTGGCCCATACCCGCCTCCGCGCAGCGGACTCGATCTTCGGCTAAAGCGCCAGCCGTCAAAGCAACGATGGGGATAAGGCAAATTGGGCTCGGACTTTCGCGGATTCGCCGCGCGGCCGTATAGCCGTCCATCACCGGCATATGGCAATCCATCAATACGACGTCGAATTGTCCCTTCTCCAGCGCCGCCACGGCTACCGCTCCGTTCTCGGCGATCTCGAAATAGCAGCCGGTCCGCTTCAGGATTCCCGACACCACCTTCTGATTCACCTTGTTGTCTTCAGCCAGCAGTACCCGTAGTCCGCCCAGGGTCGCCGCGATCGGGACAATCTCTTCCTGCTTTCGCAACTTACCGGGGCTGAGAAACGCGTCCGCTCCCCACACCCGAAGCGTGGTCAAAGCTTCGAGTAGCTCTCGCTGTCGAATCGGCTGCCTCAGCCAAGCGCGAAAACCGAGGCGTTCGGCCTCCATTCCTACCGTTGGGCTAGGGTCCCGGCTCAACAAGATTCTCCCCGCTCCGCGAGCGGTAGCAGGTGGAACCCGAGGTGTATCCGTCAACCAAATATCCGGCTGATCGTTCGTTAACTCGGCACCTTGCGCACAAAGCCAACTCGACATCATTTTCCCTAACCGCGGGCTCTCCAGCTCACAACAGACCTTTAACCCGGGCAGCCGAGGTGCGAATGTGGAGCTAAACCGCCGATCTTCCTGGATCCGCATGATGAACCAGAAGACCGACCCTGTTCCCGGCGTACTGCGTACCCCAATCTGGCCACCCATCGCATCCACAATCTTCTTCGATAGCGCCAAGCCCAGTCCGGTTCCCCCAAACTGCCGCTGGGTACCTGGCTCGGCTTGTTCGAACGGTTGGAACATCCTGGCCGCCTGGGCATTCGTCATCCCGATGCCGCTGTCTTCCACTTCGATGAGCAGGTCGCAATAAAGCTCGTTGCGAGTACCGCTCACCCGCGTTTCAATGAAGCCGATCTCGGTAAATTTCAAAGCGTTCCCGATCAGGTTCAGCACGATCTGCCGCAATCGACCAGCGTCACCCAGGAATTGCGTCGACAACTCTGGCCCATAGCTGAAAACAAACTCCCGATCCTTTGTTCGCGCGATCGGGGCCAAAAGCTCCATCACCTCTTCGAAAACAGCAGGTAAGTCGAAGCTTTCTTGCGCCAACTCCAACTTGCCGGCCTCAATCCGGCTTAGGTCAAGGATGTCATTCAAAATTGTCAACAAAGATTCCGCCGAATGCTGAATCGTTTGCGCCTGATCTCGTTGATCGACATCGAGCGAGGTCTCCATCAAGAGCCGAGTCATGCCCAGAATCCCATTCATCGGCGTCCGGATCTCGTGGCTCATGTTCGCCAGGAAGATACTCTTGGCCAGGGCGCTGGATTCGGCGGATAGGCGAGCGCGCTTCATCTCTTCCTGGAGTCGAATCCGCTCCGTAATGTCCCGTCCAATCGCCTGAAGGCCCGTTTCAAAGCCGTTGTTAACGAGCATCCGGCAATTCAACTCAAGGGTGATTGCTTCGCCGGATCTGGGCATCGCTTCGCGCTCAATCCGAACCGCGCCCCGCGTTCGAGTCTCGTCGAGAAGGTCAAAGTACCAACCCATATCGTCGGTAGTAAACATTTCCTCAATGAATTGGCCCAGCAATGGAACTCCGTCCTTTCCGAGCAGCAGTTCGGCCGCGCGATTGGCCCCGACGAGCCTACCGTCCAGATTGGTTTGCAGAATCACGTCACTGGCGTTCTCAAACAGTTCCCGGTAACGCTCGCGAAGACCCTGCTCCGCCAACAAAGAATCTTCGAGCCGCCTGGTCTGCTGCCGAATGTCGTGCCGTAATCGGAAAATCCACCACGCAATCAGGCCGCTAAGCGCCCCTGCGGCCCCAATTAGAGCCAACAGCCAGCCGATCTTCAGACCGGTAAAAAACGCCGAGACTCCAAACGAGATAAGTATCACTCAATTGGTGTATCGTCCAGCGCGGAAGATTTAAGAGGCGACGAGTCTATTTAGGATCGCTAAATTTGCTTACTTCGCCCGATAATCGGGAAGCCAACGGGCTTGTCTGGCCCGAGTACTTGTTCCCCGGCTTAGCCCGATAGGGCACCGAGACCGGCGTCGTCAACTGTTCAAACGTAAAGGAACAAATCCGCATTCCTGGATAAAGCGCTACCGGAACCCGCCCCAAATTGGAGAGCTCCAAAGTAGCCTTTCCCGTCCAGCCAGGGTCAAACAATCCAGCCGTCCCATGCACGATGATGCCAATCCTGCCCAAGCTCGACCGGCCTTCGAGGCGACCCAACACATCGTCGGATAGATCCAACCGCTCTTCCGTAATCGCCAGGCAAAAATCCCGTGGCTGAAGAATGAATGGCTCCCCAGGCGGGACAAGAATCGTCCTCATCATCTCCTGGATGCCGCCCTTATCCCTTGGGTCAATGAAAGCAAACCGAGAGTGCTCAAACACACTGAACTCGTTACCTAGACGAAAGTCCACCGAGCAGGAACCAAATTGCTCAGCCGGAAGTTCCGGCTCAATCAGGATCTTTCCCTCCGCGATATAGCGTTTAATGTCGATGTCCGAAAGGACCATGTAAATGCCGGAGGATTAGTTTGGTGGACGACATGGGATTCGAAGAACCCCACGCTATTCAATCCAAACGCCTTATACCTAAAGTGGATTTTCAGAACTGCCAGAACTGCTATTCAAGCGGTTTCCTGGAACAAATTTAACACAAAGCCCAGGAGCCCAAAAGAAAGCCCCCGTTAGCGCGGGGGCAAGTGAGGCTCAAACTGTCTAAGACAATCATAGATCATTCCGCACCCGAGCGGAAAGCAAAAAAGAAGGCCGAGAGGAAACCCGGGGGCCGCAAGTGAGCCGCCCGCGTGTGAACGTGGACGACCGGACGACGGCGAAGTACAAGCGCCTGGAACGCCGGATGGATGTAAACGCCGTGAACGGCGTTGTACGAGTCCTGAAGCGTTTCGGGACCCATGACGACCTGGCCGCGGCCGTCATTGCCATCTGGTCGATTGCTGGCCCAGCACGAAAGCGCGAGATCCCGGAGTTGAAATCGTGAGCGCCGCTGCGGTAATGATGCCGCCTTCGACTCTCCCGACCATGGGGAATCTCTATGGGGGGCCATTGGCTCCCCAGGCGGGACAAGAATCGTCCTCATCATCTCCTGGATGCCGCCCTTATCCCTTGGGTCA
>JBBRIO010000412.1:0-5153 GCA_038220855.1 Bryobacterales bacterium
AGGTGCGGAGCAGGGCTTTGCCCGTGGGGAACGCGAGGCCTTTGTACCAAGCCCACAACAGGAGGATGGAGCCGGAGAGCAGGAACCGGGACGCCATCAGGACAAGCGGCGGGAACGATTCGAGGGCCATGCGAATGGCCAGATAGGTGGTGCCCCAGAAGAAGCAGACGGCTCCGAGCGCGGCGTAAGGGAGCAGATGAGAGCGGGAGCCCATCTTCTACCGTAGCTCAGTTGGAGACGCAGTCGCTCGATGGCTCTCCGTAGATGAAGTCGTCGGCGACGACGACGTTGCGGCCGTTGGCGGGGTCGTCGGGGGTGCCGATGGCGACGGTGCCGGGGATGACTCGGACGCGGGTGACCATTTTATTGGGGAAGGCGATGCCGATAAACGAGAGGCCTTTGGCGGCGACGGGGGCGTAGTAACGACCGAGGAGGAGGCCATCGCTGTTGTAGAACTCGATGGAGGTGGTGAAGGGCAGGGCGACGTTGGCGAAGATGGCGCCGAAGCCCTTCACTTTGCCTTTAGTTTGGGTGCCGGGGACCAGGAAGTCGACGTTGTAGTCGTTGGTGCCGACGCTCGTGAAGAGTTTTTGGGCGCTGAAGAACGGGAAGAGGGCGGAGTTGCCGGCGAGAAGAGTGTCAAAACGAACCGGTCCGTCGGCTTCGTTGGCGCTGACCTGGAAGCCGGTCCAGCCGGGGTTATCGACGCTGAAGACGGCTCCCCGAACCGAATTTTTGTTGAAAAAATCGGGGGGCAGGTTGCTGGGGGAGGAGAAACCGGCGGGAACGGCGTCCCAGTTGATTTCACGGCGGCCGTTGGGGTCACCGGTGGGTCCGGGGGCATTGAGGGGGCCGAGGGCGCTCTGGAAAGCGGTGACGGCGGCGCGGATGGAGTCCGCGTCTTTGCCGGCGGCACCGAAGATAGCCGGGGCCGGGTCGGCGGCGAAGGCGAGGGTGGAAAGGATCGACAGGGATCCGAGTAGAAGTCTCATGCTTCCCATGGTAAGGGGGGGAGGAGCGGGAAGTCGTCTTGAAATTGTCAAGGAGTTGTCAAATTTGGTAAGAAAAGGCCTTAGAATAGGAGTTTGATTCTAACGCTGACATTGAATCCGGCAATTGACCAAAACGTCCAGGCGGACCGTTTGGTTTTTGAAGATCGCGCCTACATCCTTTCGACGAGTGAAACGGCCGGCGGACGGGGAATCAACGCGTCGATGGTGCTGCACTCGTTTGGGGCTAAGACGAAGGCGATTACCGCTTCGGGCGGGAAGAACGGTAAGCGCTTTGAAGAGCTGATGCAGCAGGAAGGCTTCCCGGTGGAGTACGTCAAGATCAAGAACAATCTGCGGGGCAACCTGACGATTGTGGACAAGCAGGGGCTGGCGGTGAAGTTGAATGAGCGGGGTCCGCTGATTCAGGCGACCGAGCTCGCGAAGTTTGAGAAGACGGTGGTGGAGAACCTGAACGGGGCTCGCTGGCTGATGCTTTGCGGCAGTTTGCCGCCGGGGGTGCCGGCGGATTTTTACGCGCGAATCATTCGACAGGCGCAGCAGAGGAATGTGCAGACGCTGCTCGATACCGACGGCGACGCTTTGCTTCATGCGTTGGAAGTGGGGCCGTCGGCGGTGGCACCGAACCAGGCGGAGGCGGAGCGGCTATTGAACCGGGCGCTGATTACGCGGCAACATTTTCAGGATGCGGCGCGGCGGATCGTCGCGATGGGGGCGAAATGGGTGGTGCTCTCGTTGGGAAGCCGGGGCGCGGTGGGCGCATCGGAGAGCGTGCTGGTGGAAGCGGTGCCGCCGTTGATTGACGCGGTGTGCCCGATCGGCGCGGGCGATGCCCTGGCGGCGGCGTTTACCTGGGCGGTCGCGGAGGGCAAACCGTTTGAAGAGGCGGTGCGGTGGGGCGTGGCGGCGGGGACGGCGTCGGCGGCGTTGCCGGGGATTTCGTTTGCGAACATGCACCAGACCCAACAGATCTACAGCCGGGTGGAATTGCGGGTGCTTTCGGCTTAGTCGTCGGTCTTGCGGGGGGGCCGGGATTTCGAAAAGATTTGGCCACCCTTCACCCATCCGTGGATGAGAACGAAGAAGAGGACGAACATCGAGACGAAAGTGGCGATGGCCCCGATGACGAGATAGTCCGTGCGGGTGTGTGGCCCGGGCATTAAGGCAAAGGCGAGGGCGAGGGTAACCAGGAAAACGATCCCGACGCCGCCGGCGGCCATGGCGAAGCGCGAATTCATGTACCTCTATCTTACTTAGTCGTACTTCTCGAAGACGATCTGTTTGCGGTCGAAGCCGAGTTCCTTGCCGATCTCGCGGACGCTATCGACCATTTCTTTGAGGCCACAGGCGTAGAGGTGGATGTCGCGGCGGTCACCGATAGCGGCCAGCACGTGGGCCTGGACGCGGCCGGTGGGGCCCGACCAGGATGCGGTGGGGCGAGTGACGGTGGGGATGAACGTGAAGTTCGGATGCTGTTCGGCGAGAGCGTTGAACTCGTCGACGTAGAGCAGATTTTCAGGGTGGCGGGTGCCGTAGATCAGGGTGAACTTTTCGGTGGCCCCTTGGCGGAAGGCTTCGATGAGCATGGGCCGGTAGGGGACGATGCCGGTGCCGGTGGCGACCATGACGGAATCGGCGCGTTCAGGCTTCCAGACGAAGACGCCGAGGGGCCCTTTCATATCCACGGTTTCGCCGGGCTTCAAGGCATAGAGATGGGGCGAGAAGATGCCGTCATCGACACGATTGAGGCAGATGGAAAACGTGTTGCCGCCATCCGGGAGGGAGGCGATGGAGTAGGCCCGGGTGACCTTTTTCTCGCCGAAAGTCTCGGAAAGGGAAACGAACTGGCCGGGGAGGAACTTGAGGGCGGCGAGTTCCGGGACGGCGAACTGGAACTGGCGGATTTCTGGGGCAACGGCGACGGAGTTGATGAGTTCAGCTTTCATGGCGAGTTAGGCGAGGGCGGCGGTGGTGCGGGCCATGACGATATCTAGCAGCGCGGGATGGCCATCGAGCGGTTCGGTGACTTGAATGGTCACACCGGGATGGATGCTTTCCAGGTCCTCAACGATGCGGGGTAGATCGCGCCGGAGGTGGATGCCGAGGGTGAGGAAGTAGGGGATGACGAGGACGCGGCGGGCGCCCTGGGCCACGAGAGCGGCGACGGCTTGGGGCAGGTCTGGTTCGGCGAGTTCGAGAAACGCCGTCCCGGTGAGGGGGTAGCCGCCGCGCTCGCGCATGGCCTCGGTAACGGCCATCACGGATTGGTTCGCTTCGGGTACCCGCGATCCGTGACCAAACAGAATAATTCCTACGTCGTTCATGCCCCTCCCATTGTCTTTTTGAAGTGATCTTCGAGGAACGCGGCAAAGGCCCGTCCCCGGCTTCTTCCATTGTCGCGCCCGACGGCTAGGCGATGCAAAAAGACCAGGAGTTGGAGCAGGACAGCGTCGTTCCAGAATCGGGCGCGGGCGTCGTCGGTGAGGCCCTTGCGCAGCTTGTCGAGGTTTTCACCGAAGTGGACGACGATGCTTTGCGCTTCGAGGGAGATGGCGGGAACCGGTTGTTCGCAGCGGGCGAGGATGATCGAGTTGAGGGCGGCGCGGATGTCGGGGTCACAGGCGTTACCGGCACTGACGGCGCTGACAAAGATCGCGTTTGTTAGCAGAATGAGCTGGGTTTGGTATTGCAGCAGAAAGTCTTCCGTGACTTCGACGTCCGGGTGCGGCGACTCGGCGGCGGTCATCGGAACGAGTTTTTCGTGCTGGCGGGCTTCGAGGAGAAAGCTGCAATCGAGGGGGCAGGAGATGGTATGTTCCCTGCCCTCACCGCAGCATTGGGAGCAGATATCGGCATTCAGCGCGGGGCAGGGGCGCTTGGGCTTACGGACGCGGCATAGGGGGCAGCTCACGTCCAGCTATCCGCTTTCCGGTATTGGGCGAAGCCATCCACCATGCCGTCGATGCCGGGCTTGGTCCAGCCGTGCTCCATGCCGAGGATGCCCTTGTAGCCCAGCGCGTGGATGGCTTTGAACACGTTTTGATAGTTGATTTCGCCGGTGCCGGGCTCTTTGCGGCCAGGGACGTCGCCCACCTGCATGTAGCCGATCTGGTCGTAGTGCTGGCGGATGTGGTTGATGAGATTCCCTTCCGAGATCTGCTGGTGATACATGTCGAAAAGCAGCTTGACGTTGGGATGGTTGACGTTGGCGACGATCTCGGCGCCGTGGTTGGAGGTGACGACGAAGTAGCCGGCGTGGTCCACGCGGACGTTGAGGGGTTCGAGGACGATGACCATTTTCGTTTTCTCAACGATTTCACCCGCCCGTTTCAAGACCTCGATACAGTTCGTGGTTTGTTGGGTGTAGCTGAGAGAGTCGACGGCGAGGCCGCTGGTGGCGGTGGCGCACTCGTTGCCGATGATTTTATGGATTTCGACGGCGCGTTTGACGTCGGCGAGGAAGTCGGGGTGGAATTTGCGATCGACCAGGGCGCTGGGCTTCCAGCCGCCGCGGTTCATGACGAAGACGCCCATGGCGAGGCCGAGGCGCTCTTTGGTTTTGGCGAGAGCGATGATTTCGGGGTCTTTCAGCTTGGGTAGGCCGTTGAACTCGAAAGCGGTGAAGCCTTGCTCGGCGAAGACTTCCAGCTGGCGTTCGTAGGAGACATCACGGCTGGTGACGTGGGGGGCGTAGCGGAGGCGATAGGCGTGGGCGGGGGCTGCTTTGGCGGCGGGGACGAGGGCCGCGGCGGCAAGGAAATTTCGGCGCTGCATTAGGGCCAGAGTATCATGGGCTTTATGCCGAAGTTGCAGATTTACGTCAAAGTGGTGGTGGACCTACCGGAAGGAGAGCAGCCCCAGCGGTTGGGGCGGGAGATCTGCCGGGTGGTGAAAAGAGTGTATGGAGTGAGGGATGCCGAGGTGAGCAGCATCATCGCCCCGGACGAGAAATGAAGCGCGTTTTATTGACCTACAGCGACACCTACGCGCACAAGGCGCAGCCTTACTACGACGCCGTGCGGAGTGTGGGGCTGGAGCCCGTAGGCCCGGGGGCGGACGAATACGACGCCGTGGTTTTATGCGGCGGGAACGATATTGACCCGGCGCATTACGGCCAGGCGCCGGACGCGCGGTTGGGGGAGT